>NZ_BAAILO010000098.1:86779-127391 GCF_054589115.1 Cupriavidus sp. 8B
TTCGCGCTTGGGCGATTTCCGCCTGGGCGGCGGAAATCACGGCTACCACAATTGGTTGATCTTGCCGCCGGTTTGCTCCCCTCTCCCACTTGTGGGAGAGGGGCCGGGGGAGAGGGCGGGCGCTTGTTATGCCGTCGTGCTGGAATGCACCGGGCTTCGCTTCAAGTTGCTCCTAGCCACCCCCTCTCCACTCAGGGAGTGACAGCCGTCGTCATGGCGCGCGGCTTTGGCCCGTTCGGCGGCTACGGCGAATGCATCAAGTCTGTCAGCTTGCTGACAAAGCCGGATCTGCGTTGTCGTGCTCCCCTCTCCCGCGTGCGGGAGAGGGGCTGGGGGAGTGACTGCCGTCGTCATGGCCAACGGCTTTGGCCCATCCCTGTCAGCTTCGTTCGGCGCTTGGAAGTCGCTCTACCTTAAGCAGCCAGCCGGAACGACGCCACCGAACGCATCATCGATTGCGCCTGCTCGGCCAGTGCTTCGGCCGCGGCGGCGGCCTGTTCCACCAGCGCCGCGTTCTGCTGGGTCACCGTGTCCATCTGGTTGACCGCCTGGCCAACCTGCTCGATGCCGGCGCTCTGTTCGTTCGATGCCGCGCTGATTTCGCCCATGATGTCGGTCACGCGCTTGACCGCGCCAACAATGTCCTGCATGGTCTGGCCGGCCTTGGCGACCAGCGCGGAGCCGTTGTCCACCTGGGCCACCGAGTTGTTGATCAGGCCCTTGATCTCCTTGGCGGCGGTGGCCGAGCGCTGGGCCAGGCTGCGCACCTCGCCCGCCACCACGGCAAAGCCGCGGCCTTGTTCGCCGGCGCGCGCTGCTTCCACGGCGGCATTCAGCGCCAGGATATTGGTCTGGAAGGCGATGCCTTCGATCACGCCGATGATGTCGACGATCTGGCGCGAGGCGCCGTTGATCTCGCCCATGGTGGTCACCACCTGGTTGACCACCTGCCCGCCGCGATGCGCGATATCGGAGGCGTTGACCGCCAGGGAGCTGGCCTGGCGCGCATTGTCCGCGTTCTGGCGCACGATGCCCGTCAGCTCTTCCATGCTCGATGCGGTCTGCTCCAGCGCCGAGGCCTGTTCCTCGGTGCGCTGCGACAGGTCGGAATTGCCCGCGGAAATCTGCTGCGTGGCCGAGGCGATCGAATCCGCCGCGCCGCGGATCTCGCCGAGCGTGCCGGACAGGCGCTGCTGCATGCGCTGCATGGCCGCCAGCAGGCTGTGCTCGTCTCCAGCGCGGATGCGTACCGGCACCGTGAAGTCGCCGTCGGCGATGCGAGTGACCACCTCGGTGGCGTAGGCCGGCTCGCCGCCCAGGCTCTTGCGCACGGTGCGCATGATGGCCAGCATGAACGCCGATACCAGCGCGCCGATCAGCAAGGTGCTGATGGCCGCGGAGATCAGGTTGTCGCGGAAGCTGCTTTCGATGTCCTTGAGGAACACGCCGGTGGCCACGTGCCAGTCCCAGGCCGGCAAGTAGCGCACGTAAGTCAGCTTGAGCGCGGGCGTTTCGGTGCCCGGGATGCGGCCGCGATAGGTGGTGAAGCTGTCGTCGGGGCTGGCGCCGGCGCGCGCGCCCGCCTTGCCGGCATCGACGATGCTCTGGTACACCAGCTTGCCGTCGGGGTCCTTGAAGTCGCCCACGACCTTGCCTTCCATCTGCGGCAGCCCCGGGTTGAGCACCACTTGCGGCTTGGAGTTGAGCAGGAACAGGTAGCCCTTGTCGCCGAAGCGCATCTCGCGCAGCGCATCCTTGGCTGCGACCTGCGCGTCCTCAGTGCTCATGGTGCCCTTGGCGGCGCGGTCCACATAGAGCTTGACGATGCCTTCGGCGGTCGCCACCAGCGACTGCAGGCTCGCGCGGCGCTCGGCCATCATGGTGGCACGGGTGTCCACGGCGCTCCAGGTGCCCAGCGCGAGCAGGGCCAGCCACATTGCCACCAGCGCGGCCCAGAGTTTGGCGTTCAACGAAATTCGATTCATGATCATGCTTACCGGGAACGGGCAGCCGTTCGCGCCGGCGGCGCGGCATCGGCCTGACCTTGGTGTTGACAGACAGGCACAGGCGAGACGATTCCGCTCGCTGCGCATAGCCTGGCCACAGCCGGTTAACGACCCACCACCGTTGGGACTTGAATGAGTGGGGATGAAGTGACCTAAGGTAAACCCAACCCTGGATCGGCAAGGTTTCCGATCTCTGCCTACAATGTGCTTTAAGCCGCGCCTGGATGACGGGCGGCTCGACGCAACCCGCGGAGCAAAACGCATGACCTCAAGCATCACCACGCGCAAACTGGGCAGGTCCGGGCTGGAAGTCTCGCCCGTGGCATTTGGCGGCAACGTGTTCGGCTGGAGTGCCGACGAGTCTACCTCTTTCACGCTGCTCGATGCCTTTGTCGGCGCCGGGCTCAACTTCATCGATACGGCCGACGTGTACTCGCGCTGGGTGCCGGGCAACCAGGGCGGCGAGTCCGAGGCCATCCTCGGCAAGTGGTTCAAGCGCAGCGGCAAGCGTGCCGAGGTGGTGCTGGCCACCAAGGTGGGCATGGACATGGGCGAGGGTCGCAAGGGCTTGTCGCGCGCCTATATCGAACGCGCCGTCGACGCGTCGCTGCAGCGCCTGCAGACCGACTACATCGACCTCTACCAGTCGCATACCGACGACCAGGACACCCCCCTGGAAGAAACGCTGGACACCTACGCCCGCCTGATCAAGGCCGGCAAGGTGCGCGCCATCGGCGCCTCCAACTACAGCGCGGCGCGCCTGGCCGAGGCGCTGGAAACCAGCCGCCGCCACAACCTGCCGCGCTATGAAAGCCTGCAGCCGCACTACAACCTCTATACCCGCAGCGAGTATGAGGCCGAGCTGGAGCCGCTGGTGCTGCGCGAAGGCCTGGGCGTGTTCAACTACTATGCGCTGGCCAGCGGTTTCCTGAGCGGCAAGTACCGCTGCGAGGCCGACCTGGACAAGAGCGGCGCGCGCGGCCAGAGCGTCAAGGCCTATCTCGATGCGCGCGGCCTGCGCATCCTGGCGGCGCTGGACGAGGTCGCGGCGCGCACCGCCACCAACCCGACGCAGGTAGCGCTGGCCTGGCAGATCGCGCGCCCCAGCATTACCGCGCCGATTGCCAGCGCCACCTCGCTGGCGCAGCTGGACGACCTGATCGCCGCTACGCGCCTGCAGCTGAGCGGCGACGAAATCGCGCTGCTGGATCAAGCCAGCGCCTGAGCGCGCTTACCCTGGAGGAATCAAGGGATGCATGAGAAGAGAATGAGCCACGGCAACAGCGCGGGCGGCAACACGCCGGACCTGGGCGCGGTCAAGGCGCTGGTGTTCGATGTCTTCGGCACCGTGGTGGACTGGCGCACGAGCGTGATCGCGGACCTGGCCGCATTCGGGCAGGAGAAGGGCATCGAGGCCGACTGGACCGCCTTCGCCGACGCCTGGCGCGCCGGCTACGTGCCCGGCATGGAGCGCGTGCGCAAGGGCGAGCGGCCGTGGGCCAATATCGACGTGCTGCATCGCGAGCGGCTCGATGCGCTGCTCGACCAGTTCGGCATCGAAGAGCTCAGCGAAGCGGAGAAAGACTACCTCAACCGCGCCTGGCACCGCCTTTCCGGCTGGCCGGATGCCGTGCCGGGTCTCACGCGGCTAAAGCAGCGCTACATCATTTCCACCTTCTCCAACGGCAGCGTGCAGTGCCTGGTCGACACGGCCAAGCATGCCGGCCTGCCGTGGGACGCGGTGTTCAGCGCGGACATCGTGCGCCACTTCAAGCCGGAGGCGGAGATCTACCGGGGCGTGATTGCCTTCTTCGACCTGGAGCCGCAGGAGGTGATGCTGGTGGCAGCGCACAATAATGACCTGCGGCATGGCCGCTCGCATGGGATGCGCACCGCCTATGTCAACCGGCCTACGGAGTATGGCCCGAACCAGTCCAAGGATCTGGCGGCCGAATCGGACTGGGATGTGGTGGTGAGCAGCTTGACGGAACTGGCGCAGCGGCTGGGCGTTTGAGCGCCTGCGTGCGCCAACTAGCGCACATCGGCCTGGGAAACCCTGCCTTTGCGGCCTTGCGCTGCACATGGCGCGCGCCCGGCCAGTGCGATCGGGTTTGCCCAAGCCACTCCCTGTCGGATACATTAGGACTCCCGGCCGCCCACACCGCAACCCTGCGGCGCAACAGAGGCCACGCCAGAGCCGGGAGTTGGTGCGCGCCGGCACGGCAGCGCGCCTGGAGACGACAAGGAGACCACGATGGACCTGCGGCAACGCGAGCACATCGACACGGTAGTCCAGCTCACCACCCGCGCCAGCGCGCCGATGGTGCGTGCGCCGGAAACCATCATCCAGAATTCGTGGCGGCGCTGCGTGCATCAGTACGGGCTGGATCCGGCGCGCATGCAAGAGGCGCGCATCCTGCCGCAGACCCGGCTGCGCGAGCACCAGCAGCGCATCGACGATTTCGCGCGGATCGCGCGCCACGGGCTGCAGACGCTCTATAGCCAGGTGGCCGGCATGGGCTATGTCGTGCTGCTGACCGACGCGCAGGGCGTGACGGTGGATTACCTGGGCGACGCCAACGCCGATGCCCGCCTGCGCCACGCCGGGCTGTACCTGGGCGCGCAGTGGAGCGAGTCCGGCGCCGGCACCTGCGCGGTCGGCACCGCGCTGGCCACCGGCCAGGCGTTGACCGTGCACCAGGCGGATCATTTCGACGCCACCCATATCCCGCTGACCTGCACCGCCGCGCCGCTGTTCGATTCGCACGGCAGCCTCTGCGCCATCCTCGACATTTCCGCGCTGACCTCGCCGCAAGCCAAGGACAGCCAGGGCCTGGCACTGCAGATGGTACGCATCTACGCCAGCCGGATCGAGAACGCCAGCTTTGTGCGCAGTCACCGCGAAGACTGGATCCTCAAGCTCAATGCGGCCCCGGAGTTTGTCGACGTCAACCCGGAATACCTGCTCGCGCTTGACGCGTCGGGCCGCATCGTTGGCCATAACCGCCGCGCGCAGCAGATGCTGGAGGCCGAGCTGGGCGTGGCCCCGGGCGGCGCGCCGCTGCTTGGCATGCCGTTCGAGTCGCTGTTCGAGGCGCGGCTGGACGAGCTGGGCCGCTTCATGCATTCGCGCCCCAGCGAGCAGCGCGCGCTGGCGCTGGCCCGCACCGGCGCGCGGCTTTACCTGAGCGTGATGCCGCCGGCTCTGCGCTGGCAGCGCGCGCGTGGCATCACCGAGCGGGCCACGCCGCTGCAGGCGCCGCTGGCCGCGCTGTGCGGTGGCGATGCCGCACTGCAGCAGCAATTGCTGCGGGCCGCCAAGCTGGTCGATTCGCCCATCAACCTGCTGATCAACGGGGAGACCGGCAGCGGCAAGGAGTACCTGGCCAAGGCCCTGCACCAGGCCAGCTCGCGCCGCGACGGCCCCTTCGTGGCGGTGAATTGCGCGGCGATTCCCGAATCCCTGATCGAGAGCGAGCTGTTCGGCCACCTGCCCAACAGCTTCTCGGGCGCCGGCTCGCGGCCCAAGCGCGGGCTGATCCAGGAGGCGGACGGCGGCACGTTGTTCCTCGACGAGATCGGCGACATGCCGCGCGAGCTGCAGTCGCGCCTGCTGCGCGTGCTGGCCGAGGGCGAGGTGCTTGCCATCGGCGCGGCGCGCCCGGTGCCGGTCAACCTGCGCGTGATATCCGCCACGCACCATCCGCTGGACCAATTGGTGAGCAGCGGGCGCTTCCGCGAGGACTTGTACTACCGGCTCAACGGCGCGCGGTTGATGCTGCCGCCGCTGCGCGAGCGCACGGACCGGGACTGGCTGATCGGCAAGATGCTGGACGCTGGCGGCAAGCCAGCTACCGTGACCCTGTCGCCCGCGGCGCGCGCGCGGCTGCATGCGCATCGCTGGCCCGGCAACCTGCGGGAGCTGCGCAATGCGCTGGAGTACGCGCGGGCGGTCTGTGACGACGGCCACATCGAGGTGGAGGATCTCCCGGAAGGCATTGGCGAGGGGATGCCCCAACAGGGTTTGCTTCCCGTTTCCGCCAGCGTCCCGCCGGGCAGCGCGGCCGTCGAAGCCGCCTGCGCGCCGGCGTTGCCGGCCTCGGGCTTCGACCCGCATCAGTTGCCGCCGGAAGGCATGCTGCTGATGCAATACCTGCGCGCGGCCGGCTGGAACCTGAGCGCGGTGGCGCGCCAGATCGGCGTGAGCCGGATGACGCTGTACCGCCGCATGGCGCGCTACGGCATCGCGTCGCCCAACCAGCGCGACGCGGCGCACTAGCAAGCCAGCGAACATGGCGGCGCGGCTCGCCCGCGCCGCCTTCTCCACCCGGTTCAAGATCCCCGCTACACCTGTTCACCCCCTGTACACCTGATGCTGTGACACCTGTCACGCTGCGGCCTGCGCACAGCCTGCAATGTCCCGGCGCGCCCCGCGTTTTCTTGGGGTAATCCCGAGTTTTTCCCGCTTCCGACGTGCCTATGCGGGTTGGCACGCCCATTGCGATATGCCTGTCATAACCAGAAAGACAGGAGACAGGCATGGGTGAGCAAGCGCTGGCCGACCGGCCGCTGGTCGGCATCATCGCCAACCCGATTTCCGCGCGCGATATCCGCCGCGTGATCGCCAACGCCAACACGCTGCAACTGGCCGATCGCGTCAATATCGTGCTGCGCCTGCTGGCCGCGCTGGCTGCCTGCGGCGTCGGCCGCGTGCTGATGATGCCGGACCGGGAGGGCATGCGCGTGCTGCTGGCGCGCCACCTGTCGCGCCGCCAGGGGCCGGATGCCGCGCTGCCGGAAGTGGAGTACCTCGACATGCCGGTCACCGCGCGCGTCGACGACACCTTCCTGGCTGCACGCATGCTGCGCGAGGCGGGCGTCGCCGCCATCATCGTGCTGGGCGGCGACGGCACCCACCGCGCGGTGGTGCGCGAATGCGGCAACGTGCCGATTGCCGGCATCTCCACCGGCACCAACAACGCCTATCCCGAAATGCGCGAGCCCACCATCACCGGGCTGGCCACGGGCCTGTTCGCCAGCGGCCGCATTCCCGCCACGCAGGCGCTGGCCGGCAACAAGCGGCTCGACATCACGATTGCCGGCGAAGGCGAGGTGCGCCACGACATCGCGCTGGTCGACGCCGTGATCTCGCACGAGCATTTCATCGGCGCGCGCGCCTTGTGGAAGACCGAGACGCTGGGCGCCGTCTATGTGTCCTTTGCCGACCCGCAGGCAATTGGCCTGTCCGCCATCGGCGGCTTGCTGGAGCCAGTGGGCAGGCATGAATCCGGCGGCCTGGCGATCGAGCTGGCCGCGCCCGGCGAAGGCCGCTTCGAGCTGCGCGCGCCGATTGCGCCCGGCCTGCTGCGCGCGGTGCCCATCGCGGGCTGGGAGCGCCTGACCGACGGCGTTGCGCACCGCGTGCGCCAGCGCGCCGGCATCGTTGCGCTGGACGGCGAGCGCGAGCTGGTGTTCGGCCCGCACGAAGAAGTCACCGTGACGCTGCGCGAACACGCCTTCCTTAGCATCGACGTGGCGGCCTGCATGCGCTATGCCGCCGCCGCCGGGCTGATGCGCAGCGGGCGTGCGCCGCCGCAGCAACAGCATCCCCCACCCCAGCCACTCACCGAGCTTTTTACCGCCACCACAAAACCTTGAAGGAGACAGACATGACAGCCAACGCATCCGGTACCACCGGGAACACGCTGCCCCTCGACAAACAGGAACTGCTCGCCGTCTATCGCAGGATGCGCACCATCCGCGATTTCGAAGAGCGCTTGCACGTGGATTTCGGGCGCGGCGACATCCCGGGCTTCGTCCACCTCTACGCCGGCGAGGAAGCCGCCGGGGTCGGCATCCTGCACCACCTGGGCGACGGCGACCGCATCGCCAGCACGCACCGCGGCCACGGCCACTGCATTGCCAAGGGCGTCGACCCGGTGGCGATGATGAAGGAGATCTACGGGCGCAAGGGCGGTTCCTGCAATGGCAAGGGCGGCTCGATGCATATTGCCGACCTGTCCAAGGGCATGATGGGTGCCAACGGCATCCTGGGCGCAGGCGCGCCGCTGATCTGCGGTGCCGCGCTGGCCGCCAAGTTCCGCGGCAAGGGCGAGATCGGCATTACATTCGCCGGTGACGGCGCCTCCAACCAGGGCACGTTCCTGGAGAGCCTGAACCTGGCCGCGGTATGGAACCTGCCGGTGATCTTCGTGATCGAGAACAACGGCTATGCGGAATCCACCGCGCGCGACTACGGCACGGCCGTGGACAGCTATGTGGACCGCGCCGCCGGTTTCGGCATTCCCGGCGTGACGGTGGACGGCACCGATTTCTTCGCGGTGCACGAGGCGGCAGGCGAAGTCATCAAGCGGGCCCGTGAAGGCGGCGGCCCGGCACTGCTGGAATGCAAGATGGTCCGCTTCTACGGCCACTTCGAAGGCGACGCGCAAACCTATCGCGCCTCCGGCGAACTCGACGACATCCGCGCCAACAAGGACTGCCTGAAGAAGTTCACCGCCACCGTGACCCAGGCCGGCGTGATCGCGCTGGACGAACTCAAGGCCATCGACGAGCAGGTTGCCGCACTGATCGAGGACGCGGTGCAACAGGCCAAGGCAGCGCCGTTCCCCTCGCCCGCCGACCTGCTGACCGATGTGTACGTCAGCTACTGAGCACAGCCAGCCAGGCATCCCGAATTCCACGGCATAACGAAGACCAAGCACCAATAGAGCACGATCAGGAGACCACACCATGTCCCGCAAATTAAGCATGAAGCTGGCGATCAACGAAGCGATCGACCAGGAAATGACCCGTGACCCGAGCGTGATCATGCTCGGTGAAGACATCGTCGGCGGCGCCGGCGCGGACGGCGAGAAAGACGCCTGGGGCGGCGTGCTCGGCGTGACCAAGGGCTTGTACGCCAAGCACGGCGACCGCCTGCTGGACACGCCGCTGTCCGAATCCGCCTATGTGGGCGCGGCCATCGGCGCGGCAGCTTGCGGCATGCGCCCGATAGCCGAGCTGATGTTCATCGACTTCATGGGCGTGTGCTTCGACCAGATCTTCAACCAGGCGGCCAAGTTCCGCTACATGTTCGGCGGCAAGGCCGAGACGCCGGTGGTGATCCGCGCCATGGTGGGCGCGGGCTTTCGCGCAGCCGCCCAGCACAGCCAGATGCTGACGCCGTTGTTCACGCATATCCCCGGCCTCAAGGTGGTGTGCCCCAGCACGCCATACGACACCAAGGGCCTGCTGATCCAGGCGATCCGCGACAACGATCCGGTGATTTTCTGCGAGCACAAGAATCTCTATGGCTTCGAAGGCGAGGTGCCGGAGAACTCTTATGCAATCCCCTTCGGCGAAGCCAATATCGTGCGCGACGGCAAGGACGTCTCCATCGTCACCTACGGCCTGATGGTGCACCGTGCGCTGGAGGCGGCAGCCACGCTGGCCAAGGAAGGCATCGAAGCGGAGATCGTGGACCTGCGCACGCTCTCGCCGCTGGATATCGACACCGTGCTGGAGTCGGTGGAAAACACTGGCCGCCTGGTGGTGGTGGATGAAGCCAGCCCGCGCTGCAATATCGCCACCGACATCTCCGCGCAGGTGGCGCAGCGCGCGTTCGGCTCGCTCAAGGCTGGCATCGAGATGGTCTGCCCGCCGCACACGCCGGTGCCGTTCTCGCCCGCGTTGGAAGACCTGTACATCCCCAGCGCGGCGCACATCGCCGAAGCCGCGCGCAAGACCGTCAAAGGAGGGAAACACTGATGGCCGAGATCACTCCTATCGTCATGCCCAAATGGGGCCTGTCGATGAAAGAAGGCACGATCAACGACTGGCTGGTCGAGGAGGGCGCGCAGATCACGGTAGGCATGCCGATCCTTGATGTGGAGACCGACAAGATCGCCAATGCGGTGGAAGCGCCGGACGCCGGCACCCTGCGCCGCAAGGTAGCTGCCGTGGGCGACATCCTGCCGGTCAAGGCGCTGCTCGGCGTACTAGCGCCGCCCGAGGTCAGCGACGCGGACATCGACGCCTTTGTCGCCGCCTATGAAACGCCCGCCGCCGATGAAGGCGATGAGGACGCCGCTACCTCGGCTTACCAGTTCATCGAGGTCGACGGCATCCGCGTGCGCTACGCAAAGCGCGGCGAGGGCGCGGACACGGTGCTGTTCATCCACGGCTTCGGCGGTGACCTGGACAACTGGCTGTTCAACCTCGACGCTCTGGCCGACGCGCACACCGTCATTGCGCTGGACCTGCCGGCGCACGGGCACTCCACGCCCAGGCTGCCGGGCACCACGCTTGCATCGCTTGCCGGATTCGTCGCGCATTTCATGGACGCGCTCGACATCGGCCAGGCCCACCTGGTGGGCCATTCGATGGGCGGCGGCGTAGCCGCGCAACTGGCGGTGGACGCGCCGCAACGCGTGCGCTCGGTGGCGCTCGTATCGCCGGCCGGCCTTGGCGAGGAGGTCAACAGCCAATACACCGAAGGCTTCGTCAACGCGCAATCCCGCCGCGAACTCAAGCCGGTGGTGGAACTGCTGTTCGCCGATGCCGGGCTGGTCAGCCGCCAGATGCTGGACGACCTGCTCAAGTACAAGCGGCTCGATGGCGTAACCGAAGCGCTCGGCGCGCTGGGCGCGAGCCTGTTCGGCGGCGGCAGGCAAACCGAACTGCCGGGGCGCAAGCTCGCCGACACCGGCAAGCCAGTGCTGGTGATATGGGGCGCACAGGACCAGATCATCCCCGCGTCGCACGCAGGCAACGCACCCGCTGGCGCCACGGTGAAGGTGTTCGACGATGCGGGCCATATGAGCCAGATGGAGAAGGCCAACGAAGTCAATGCTCTGCTCAAGCGGCATGTAAGTGGCTGATGAACCCGAGTCCGTCGGTTTGCTACCCTCTCCCGCAAGCGGGAGAGGGGCGGGGACCAGCGCGCAGCGAGGCGTACGTTGCTGTCGTACGCGGGACCGATACGAAGTCTGGTGGACCTTAAATAATCAATCAAGAACACTCAACGGAGACCCAACATGACCGAACCCCTGAAGGGACAAGTCGCCGTAGTCACCGGCGGCGCCCGCGGCATCGGCCGCGGCATCGCCCTGACACTTGCCAAAGCCGGCGCCGACATCCTGATCGCCGACCTGCTCGAAGACGCCATGCGCGAAACCGCGGAAGAAGTGCGCGCGCTCGGCCGTCGGGTGAGCACCCTCAAGGTCGACGTGACAAAGGCCGAGATGCACCGCGCCATGGTGAAGCAAGCACTCGACCAGCTAGGCGGCCTGGACGTCCTGGTCAATTGCGCAGGCGTCATTAGCATCCATCCGGTCGACGACCTCAGCGAGCGCGACTGGGATTTCGTCATGGACGTCAACGCCAAGGGCACCTTCCTTGGCTGCCAGGCGGCGCTGGAACACATGAAAGCCCAGCGCAAGGGCCGCATCATCAACGTCGCCTCCATCGCCGGCAAGGAAGGCTTCCCCAACCTCGCCCACTACAGTGCCTCCAAGTTCGCAGTGGTCGGCTTCACCAATGCACTAGCCAAGGAAGTCGCGCGTGACGGCATCACCGTCAACGCGATCTGCCCCGGCATCGTGCGCACCTATATGTGGGATCGCCTCTCCGACGAATGGAAGGCGCAAGGCGAGTCGGTGGAGGATTCCTGGGCCCGCCACCAGCTCACGCTGATCCCGCAGGGGCGGGCGCAGACCCCGGAAGACATGGGACGGATGGCATTGTTCTTCGCGACCATGGACAATGTGACCGGGCAGTCGGTCAACGTCGACGGTGGCTTCACCTTCCATTGACCGGCACCGGGCCGCGGCGCGGCCCGGAATACGCGCATCCCGCCCCGGCGCTTACCGGCCATGCCATGCCATTTGAAGCCCTCTCTCCCGATCCCACCGACCCGGACCCTCTGCACGCCGAGCACGCGTTGCTGGAGCAGGCATCCGCTGGCCGCTGGCTGGCGCACCTGTGGCAGGCGCCGCTCTCGCTGGTGGTGCCGCGCAGCTACCTGCGCCATGCGCAACTGGAGGCCGCGCACGCCGACTTTGCCGCGCGCGGCTGCCCGGTCTGGCTGCGCCTGTCCGGCGGCGGGCTGGTGCCGCAGGGCCCGGGCATCCTCAACCTGAGCCTGGCCTACCCCGTGCGCGGCGGTGCCGGCACCTATGCAGAGGCGGTCTACCTGCACCTGTGCGAGGTGCTGGCTGGCGCATTGGAGACGCTAGGGCTGCAGACGCACTGGCAGGCCGTGGACGGCTCGTTCTGCGATGGCCGTTTCAACCTGGCCTGGGGCCCGCTGGAACACGCCCGCAAGATTGCCGGCACGGCGCAGTACTGGCGCCGCGTGGCGGGTGCCGAGGACCCCAGCCTGCATGTGGTCCTGGCCCACGCCGTGTTGCTGGTCAGCGCCGATCCGCAGGAGATCAACCGCCGCGCCAACGATTTCGAGGATGCTATCGGCAGCGCTCGCCGGTACCGTGCCGACAAGGTAGTCAGCGTGGCTCAGGCGCTGGCGCAAAGCGGGCAGCCGGTGCCGGCGGGCCTGGCCAACCTGACCGCGCAAGCACTTCGTGGGGCGCTGGATGCAACCCCGCCTCGATTCGCGGCACCGCCCCAGCCTTAAGAACCCGTTTCAATTACTCGGCAATCTCCACCAGCGAACTGATGTACCCGACACCGCCAACGCCGTCTTCCTCAACTTCGACGTAGTAAGCCAGCTTGTGGTTGTCCCTTAGCGCCACGCTAGCCGCGTGAGCATTACGAAATCGTGAATACTGAAATGTCTTCCCATCGCCGCAATGCCGGGAGCTTTCTCCGCTTGCGGCACCTTCGGCTGCTCGAACTGGTGGCCAGTGGCGGCTTGCCGGCATTGCAAGGTTTTCAAGCGGCAATGGAGGCGGCGAAAACGGAGGGTCGAAGCGCGTAGCAGGGGTGGCCGCTCGCACAGTGCCGCCACCGAAGGATCGGCTCTCGGCGCAAGCCAGTGCCTGGTATCGATCGGCCGTAAGACAGTGCGGGCGGATTCGTCGGTATTGACGATTCCACGCCTGGGCGAGCGTGGCAAACTGTCTGGCGAGACGCTTCGGGGACACCCCGGACCGAACAAGCAACCGGAGACAAGACATGGCGGGACCGTTGGCGGGACTGAAAGTGGTGGAAATGGTTGGGATCGGCCCGGCGCCGTTCTGCGCGATGATGCTGGCCGACCAAGGTGCCGAGGTGATCCGCATCGACCGGCCCCGCCCGGCCCAGCCCGGCGAAGCGCCGGCCACCGGCGCGGGCAAGGCACGCTGCGACGTGACGGCGCGCGGCAGGCGCTCCCTGGCCATCGACCTGCGCAAGCCCGGCGCGGCCGAGGTCGTGCTGGACCTGATCGCCAGGGCCGACGTGCTGATCGAAGGCTTTCGCCCCGGTGTGATGGAACGCCTGGGGCTGGGCCCGGACGTATGCCTGGCGCGCAACCCGGCGCTGGTATATGGCCGCATGACCGGCTGGGGCCAGCACGGGCCGCTGGCCCAGGCTGCCGGCCACGACATCAACTACATTGCCATCGGCGGCGCGCTGCACGCCATCGGCCGGCCGGGGCAGCCACCCGTGGTGCCGCTCAACTACGTCGGCGACTTTGGCGGCGGCGGCATGCTGCTGGCGTTTGGCGTGATGTGCGCGGTCAACGAGGCGCGCAACTCGGGCAAGGGGCAGGTGGTGGACGCGGCCATGACTGACGGCACTGCTTTGCTGTCGGCCATGATGTACGGCTTCAAGGCCGCCGGGCGCTGGACCAACCAGCGCGGCGACAACCTGCTGGATGGGGCGGCGCATTTTTACGACACCTATGCTTGCGCCGATGGCAAGTACGTGGCGGTGGGCGCCATCGAGCCGCAGTTCTACGCGCTGCTGCGCGAGCGCTGCGGCCTGGACGATCCGCTCTTCGACAAGCAGCTCGACAAGCGCCACTGGCCCGAGCTCAAGGCCCGCATGACCACGCTGTTCCTCACCCGTACGCGCGCCGAGTGGTGCGAGCTGCTGGAAGGCAGCGATGCCTGCTTCGCCCCGATCCTGGACTGGGACGAGGCGCCGCAGCATCCGCACAACCGCGCGCGCGAAACCTTCCTGGAAATCGACGGCGTCATGCAGCCGGCCCCGGCGCCGCGCTTCAGCCGCACGCCGGCCGCCGTGCCCCAGGCGCCGGCCGAACCCGGCGCGCACAGCGAAGCGGTGCTGCGCGACTGGGGTATCGGCGTCGAGGCGATCGACACGTTGCGAAGCTGCGGAGCGATCTGAGCCCGCGCTGCAGCGCAGATTGCCGACAAAGTTGGAAACGAGCAGGTGGCCTCCCCTCTCCCGCGCAAGTGGGAGAGGGGAGCAAGCCGCACCTGCCTCTGCCGTGTTTAGGCCTCCGGCCCAAGAATCCGCTCCACAAACTCCGGCGCCAGCGGCACCCCGAGGAAGCGCGAGATCTCCACGATCTGTCCGTACAGCATCCATTGTCCGTGGTGCACCGTGCAGCCCTGCTCGCGCGCGGCTTTCAGCAGGGGTGTATCGCCATCCCGCACCACGGCCTCGCAGACCAGGGTGCTTGCATTTAGCTGTTGCGCGGGTAGCGGCATGGCATCCGTATCGCGCAGGCCGAGTGCCGTGGCGTTGACCACCACGTCGAAGCCGGCGGGGTGGTTATCGCCGGCGCGGATCGAGAGGGACGGCAGCGCTTTCTTCAGGCTCGCGGCCAGTTCTGCCGCCTTGTCGGCGGAGCGGTTGTAGATGACCAGCTCGGCCGGGTTCTCGCGGGCGATGGCGTAGGCCATCGATTTGCCGGCACCGCCGGCGCCGAGCTGCAGCACTCGCTTGCCGGCAAGGCTGTGGCCGCGCTCGCGCAGGCCGGCGACGAAGCCGTCGCCATCGAAATTGCCGCCGGTCCAGTGGCCTTTCTCGCGGTCGAAGCGCATGGCGTTGACGGAGCCGACCAGGCGGGCGGTTTCAGTCAGTTCGCCGCAGGCGGCGACCACGGCTTCCTTGTGCGGGATGGTGACGACCAGGCCTTGCAGGTTTTGCGAGGCGGGCGCGCCGGCGAGGAATGCCTGGAGCTGCGCCGAATCCACATGGAAGGGCACGCAGGCGGCGTTCAGGCCTTGCCTGGCTACCGAGGCGTTGAAGAGTTGCGGTGTGCGTACGTGCGCGATGGGGGCGGCGATGATGCCGACAAGCTGGGTATTGCCGTCGATCTGCATTGCGGATTCTGGGTAAAGTAAGAAAGGGCGGCGGGACGGATGCGTTCCGTCCCGCCAGTCATGGCGATGGCTCAGATGCCGGCCATGCAGGTGTACTTGATGACCAGGTAGTCCTCGATGCCGTAGTGCGAACCTTCGCGGCCCACGCCCGATTGCTTGACGCCGCCGAAGGGTGCGACTTCGTTGGAGATCAGCCCGGTGTTGACGCCCACCATGCCGTACTCCAGCCGCTCGGAGACGCGCCAAACGCGGCCGAGATCGCGCGCATAGAAGTAGCTCGCCAGGCCGAATTCGGTGTCGTTGGCCATGGCCACCACTTCGTCTTCGGTCTCGAAGCGGAACAGCGGCGCTAGCGGGCCGAAGGTTTCTTCGCGCGCAACCAGCATATTGGGCTTCACGTCGGCCAGCACGGTAGGCTCGAAGAACGATTGGCCGAGCGCATGGCGCTTGCCGCCTTGCAGCACGCGGGCGCCCTTGGAGATGGCATCGGTGATGTGTTCCTCGACCTTGAGCACCGCCTTGTCATCGATCAGCGGTCCGATGCGCACGCCGTCTTCCATGCCGTCGCCTACCTTCAGTGCGCGCACCGCTGCCACCAGCTTCTCGGCGAAGGCGTCATAGACCTTGCTGTGTACATAAAGGCGGTTGGCGCAGACGCAGGTCTGGCCGGCGTTGCGGTACTTCGACACGATCGCGCCTTCCACCGCGGCATCCAGGTCGGCATCGTCGAACACGATAAAGGGCGCGTTGCCGCCGAGTTCCATCGATACCTTCTTGATGGTGGATGCCGTTTGCGCCATCAGCGTGCGGCCGACCTCCGTGGAGCCGGTGAAGGTGAGCTTGCGCACCAGGGGGTTGGTGCTGAGCTCGCCGCCGATGGCGGCGGCCGAGCCGGTCACCACCGACAGCACGCCAGCCGGGATGCCGGCGCGCTCCGCCAGCACCACCATCGCTAGCGCGGTCAGTGGGGTTTGCGAGGCGGGCTTGACCACCATGGTGCAGCCGGCCGCCAGCGCCGGGCCGGCCTTGCGCGTGATCATGGCCGCCGGGAAATTCCACGGCGTGATGGCCGCGCACACGCCCACCGGTTCCTTGGTGACGACGATGCGCTGGTTGCTCACCGGCGCGGGAATGGTCTCGCCGTACACGCGCTTGCCTTCCTCGGCGAACCACTCGATGAAGGAGGCCGCGTAGCCGATCTCGCCGCGCGCTTCGGCAAAGGGCTTGCCTTGCTCGGCGGTCATGATGCGGGCCAGGTCGTCCTGGTTGGCCAGCAGCAGTTCGAACCACTTGCGCAGCAGCGCGGAGCGTTCCTTGGCGGTACGCGCGCGCCAGGCGGGCAGGGCGCGGTTGGCGGCCTCGATGGCCTGGCGGGTCTCGTCGGCGCCAAGCAGGGGTACCTGGCCGACGCGCTCGCCGGTGGCGGGATTGGTCACTTCGATATGGCGTTCTGCATCGATCCAGCGGCCATCGACAAAGCACTGCTGGCGCAGCAGGGAGGGGTCTTGGAGTTGCAACATGATCTGGTTCCGGTTCCGTAGCGATGTTGGGGGGAGTCGGCGCAGCGCCGTTGACGGCAGGTTAGCAGGATCCGGCGATCTCGTTTGGCCGCCGCGCCGTGCGTTCCAGCCGTTCAGCCTGCGATATACAGCCCGCCGTTGACGTGCAGCACCTCGCCGGTGACAAAGCTGGCCGCGTCGCTGCACAAAAAGCCGATGGCGGTGGCGATCTCGCGCGGATGGCCGAGCCGCTTGAGCGGCGTCTGCTCGACGGAGTCTGCGCCGCGCTTCTGGATCAGGTCGGTGGTCATGGGGGTCTCGATCACGCCCGGCGATACTGCATTGACGCGGGTGCGCGGCCCGAGTTCCCGCGCCAGGCTGCGGGTGAGGCTGAGCAGGCCGCCCTTGGAGGCCGAATAGTGCGCATTGTAGTAAGCGCCCCGGTGCGCGGCCACCGATGTGAGGTTGACAATGGCGCTCCCCTCACGCAGCGCGGGGATGGCGCGGCGCACAAGATAGAACACGCCGTCCAGATTGATGGACAGTGTCTGCCGCCATTGTGCGTCGCTCATCTCAGCCACCGGCTGGGCCTGGTACAAGCCCGCCGACGGCACCAGGAAATCGATGCCGCCGAAGCGGTCCTGCGCGAGCGCCACGGCGCGGGCGCAATCGTCGGGGTTGGCGGCGTCCATGCGCAGCGTGGCGATGCGCTCGCCGCTCGGGTCCAGCTCGCGGGCAAAGCCGGAGAGGCCGGCTTCGTCGAGATCGGTCAGGACCAGGTTGGCGCCGTGCGCCAGGAACAGCTTGGCCGTTTCGCGCCCGATGCCGCCATTGGCGCCCGTCAGCAGCAGCGTGCGTTGATCGAAGTTGTACATGTTCTCTCCGGGAGTGTTCAGATATGCAGCGCGCGCCCGTAGGCCGCGAGCACCGCTTCGTGCATGGCCTCGGACATGGTCGGGTGGGGCAGGATGGCGGACATCAAATCGGCTTCGGTAGTCTCCAGCGTCTGCGCGATGGCGTAGCCTTGGATCATCTCGGTGACTTCGTCGCCCACCATATGGGCGCCGAGCAGTTCGCCGCTGCCTTCGTCGAACACCACCTTCACCAGGCCGGCAGTGCTGCCCATGGCAATGGCCTTGCCGTTGCCGACGAAAGGAAACTTGCCGACCTTGACCTGAAGGCCGCGCTCCCTGGCCTGTGCCTCGGTGAGCCCCACGCTCGCCACTTGCGGATGGCTGTAGGTGCAGGCCGGAATACGTGTGGCATCGAGCGCATGCGGTTGCAGCCCGGCGATCCGCTCCACGCAGATCACGCCTTCGTGGCTGGCTTTGTGCGCCAGCCAAGGCGGGCCCGCCACGTCGCCGATCGCATACACGCCGGGCTCATCGGTGCGGCCAAAGCCATCGGTCACGATATGCGTCTTCTCGACCTTGACCGCGGTCTTCTCCAGGCCGAGGTCTTCCACGTTGCCGACAATGCCCGCCGCCACCAGCACGACGTCGACGTCGACCTTCGCGCCACCGGACCTGCCGCCTTGCAGTGCGACGGACCAGCGCGACCCGTTGCGCTCGGCGCCCTGGATGCCGGTGCCCGCATGCAGCACGATGCCATCCCGGGTCAGGCTGCTCGCCACCTGCGCGGAGATGTCGGCATCCTCCACCGGCAGGATGCGCTCCGCCATCTCGATCACCGTCACCTCGACGCCCACCGCGTGATAGAAGCTGGCGAACTCGATGCCGATGGCGCCGGCGCCAACGATCAGCATGCGCTTTGGCACCCGTGGCGGCGCCAGCGCGTCGCGGTAAGTCCAGACCGTCTTGCCGTCCGCCGGCAGCGCGGGCAACTGGCGGGCGCGCGCGCCGGTGGCAAGCAGGATGTGGGCCGACGACACGGTGCTCGTCTTGCCATCCGGTGCGGTGACTTCCAGCTTGCCCCTGCCGGCGAGCCTGCCGTGGCCGTTGAGCACGGTCACGCCGTTCTTCTTCATCAGGTGCGCGACGCCCTTGTTAAGCTGCGCGGCCACCGAGCGGGAGCGCGCCACCATGGCCGGCAGGTCGGCGGTGGGCGCCGCGGCGCGCACGCCAAAGGCAGCTGCATCCTTGACCAGCCGCAGCACATCGGCGGAGCGCAACAGCGCCTTGGTGGGAATGCAGCCCCAGTTCAGGCAGATGCCGCCCAGGTGCTCTTTCTCGACCAGCGCGGTCTTCATGCCGAGCTGCGAGGCGCGGATGGCGGCCACGTAGCCGCCCGGGCCGCCGCCGACGACGATCAGGTCAAATGAGGAGTTCGCCACGTCACGGTCCTTAGATCAGCATCGACAAGGGGTTTTCAAGCAGGCGCTTGAACGCGGCCAGCCATTGCGCGGCCAGCGCGCCGTCGATGGCGCGGTGGTCCACCGACAGCGTGCAGCGCATGACCTGACCGGCTTTCAGCTCGCCGTCTTCCACTACCGGCACGGCTTGCGTGGCGCCCACGGCAAGGATGGCGGCCTGGGGCGGATTGATGATGGCGGAGAACTCGGACACGCCGAACATGCCCAGGTTGCTCACGCTGAAGCTGCCGCCCTGGTACTCCTCGGGGCGCAGTTGCGAAGCGCGCGCACGCGTGGCAAGGTCGGCGATTTCGGCGCTGATGCACGACAGTGGCTTCTGGTCGGCCCCGCGCACGATGGGCGTAATCAGGCCGGCATCGGTGGAGACGGCTACCGCGATATCGGCCTGGTGGTATTGGCGCATCCCCGTTTCCGTCCAGCCGACATTGGCCGCTGGCACTTCGCGCAGGGCCACGGCCACGGCGCGCACGATGAAATCGTTGACGGAGATCTTGCGCGGCGCATTGGCGTTGATTTCCGCGCGCAGGGCCAGCAGCCGCTCCATGCGGCAATCCGCCGTGAGATAGAAATGCGGGATGGTGGACTTGCTCTCGCTCAGGCGGCGCGCGATGGTGCGGCGCATATTGCTGTGTGGGACTTCGGTGAACGCCTCGGCGGCCTGCGCTTGCGGTGTGGATGGGCGTGCCACGGCAGGCGTGCTGGCAGCGGCCGGAGTAGCGACCGTGGCCGCTAGCTCGATATCGCGCTTGACGATGCGGCCATTGGGGCCGCTGCCGCGCAATGCCGCCAGGGCCAGCCCGCGCTGCGCCGCGAGGCGGCGCGCCAGCGGGCTGGCGAAGATGCGCGCGGCTTGCGGCGTGGCGGCCTTGGGAGCCACCACGGCTTCGCCAGCGGATGCCGCCTCAGCGTGCGGTGTCTGCACGCTGCCACCGGCCGCGGCGATCAGCGCATCGATATCCACGCTGGTTTCGCCATTGACCAGCAGCACGCCGATGGGCGCGCCCACATCCACGTCCTGGCCCGCCGCAACCAAGCGGCGGCCGAGCACGCCGGCCGTGTCGGCATTGAGTTCGACCACGGCCTTGTCGGTCTCGATCTCGGCGATGCAGTCGCCCACCGCAATCGTATCGCCTTCGTTCTTGGTCCACGCTTGCAGCGTGGCCTGGGTGGCATTGGCGGCCACCTCGGGCATGCGTAGCAGGGTGGCCATGTCAGGCGGTCCTCGGTTGCAGGTCGGGGCGATAGGCTGCGATATCCGTGTACTGCACGATCTCGAGCACATTGCCTTCGGGATCGAGGCAGAACGCCAGGTAGGTGCCCGGGCGCACTTCGATGCGTTCCGGGCCGGTCAGGAATTCGACGTCGGCGGCGAGCAGCTTGTCGACCGCGGCCTGGATGTCGTCCACGATAAAGGTCAGGTAGGTGGCGTTGGCCTTGTCGAGAATGTACTCGGGCACGGGCGCTGCAGCCGGCGCTTGCACCGGGGCCAGCAGCTTGATGCGCTCGCCGTAGGGGGTCTGCAGGCGCACGGCGGTGTAGCCGCCCGCGTGCATCGCCGCCTGCACGGCGTTTGCGGCGGGCACGGCCACTTCGCTGACAAAGGCGAAGCCCAGCACCTGCTCGTAGAAGCGGCGCATGCGCGGCAGGTCGCGCACGGCGATGCCGACCTCCAGGGGAACAATCATGTTCAGGGTCATTGGTTTTCCTTGGATTCGTTCAATTGGCTTGTCGGGTAAGCACCGGGCTTACGCCGCGCCCTTGTCGCGCATCACCTGGCGCAGGCCTTGCGCCACTTCCTCGGTGCGGGCGGCAGCGGCGCGCTCCAGCACCTTGGAGATGCTCGGCGCGGCTTCCGCGCCGGTCACGCGCTGTACGGGCTGGTCCAGCCAGTCGAAGCAGCGGCGCTGGATCTCGTCGGCCAGCCAGCCGCCATAAGAGGTGCCGCGCGCGCCTTGCTCCACGATCAGCACATTGTTGGTCTTCTTCACGCTGTCCTCGATGGTGTCCCAGTCGAGGCTGGCGCGGTCCAGCCAGCGCAGGTCGATCACCTCGGCGTCGATACCTGTCTGCTCCACCGCTTCGAGCGAATGGCCGACCATCGACAGGTACGTAATGACAGTGACATCGCTGCCGTTGCGGCGCACCGCTGCCTTGCCGACCGGCAGGTGATAGTCGAAGTCATCCACGGGACCCACGCCCGAGGCGTTGTACAGGTCCACGTGCTCGATCACCAGCACCGGGTCCTTGCAGGCCAGCGCGGTATTCATCAGGCCCACGTAGTCGAACGGTGTGGAGGGCGCCACGATGCGCCAGCCCGGGTTGGTGGCGAAGATGCCGGCCGGGTCCATCGAGTGCTGCGAGCCGTAGCCCGTGCCCATGGCCACCTTGGTGCGCAGCACCAGCGGCACATCGCTCTCGCCGCCGAACATATGGCGCGCCTTGCCGATCTGGTTGAAGACCTGGTCGGCCGCTACCCACATGAAGTCGGGATACATGAACTCCACCACCGGCTTGTAGCGGCCATCCAGCGCCAGCCCGCCGCCCAGGCCCACGAACGCGTTCTCGCTGATCGGCGTGCCCAGCACGCGGTCGGGGAAGCTGTCGCGCAGGCCGCGCGTGGCGCCGTTTGTGCCGCCCTTGAGGCGGTGCACGTCCTCGCCCATCACCACGACGGAAGGGTCCGCCTCCATGCGGCGGTGCATGACGTCCGCCACCACGTCGATGAACTTGCGCTTATCCAGCTTGCCGGAGAAGCCGGCCTCGTCCTCGCAGCGCAGGCCTTGCAGCTCGCTCAGGTCGCCGCGGATGCCCACGTCGCGGAAGTCCGGGCTCGGCCACAGTTCAGGGCGGATGCGGCGCTTGCCGGCCTTGCCGGAAGGATCGGCCTCGGTCAGCGCGGCCATGGCGTCGCGCATGCCTTGCTTGATGCGCTCGCGCAGCGCGGCGATCTCCTCGGCGCTGATCAGGCCGCGCTCCTGCATGCGGCGTGCCATCAGTTCTAGCGGATCGCGCGCGCGCCATTGCTGCTCTTCTTCCTTGGTGCGGTAGCCGAAGGCGCTGCCGGGGAAGGGGCCGTTCTGGTGGAAGAAGCGATACAGGTCCGCTTCGATCACGGTCGGCCCCTTGCCGGCGCGCATATGCGCCAGCGCTTCCTGCGTGGCCAGGTACACCGCCAGCGGGTCCATACCATCGACCTTCCAGCTGGGGATGTTGAAGCCCATGCCGCGCGCGGACAGGCGCGGCTCGGCGGTGGACTCTTCCACCGTGGTGGACACGGCGTAGCGGTTGTTCTCGATAAAGAAGCACAGCGGCAGCTTCCACGCGGCGGCCAGGTTCATGGTCTCCAGCACCGAGCCGATATTGACCGCGCCGTCGCCGAAGTAAGTGATGGCGACCGCATCCGTGCCGGCATGCCGGTGCGACCACGCTGCGCCCGCAGCCATCGGCACGCCGCCGCCCACGATGGCGTTGGTGCCCAGCGCGCCGGCCTCGGCCCACTGCAAGTGCATGGAGCCGCCACGGCCTTTGCAATAGCCCTGCGCCAGCCCGAGGATTTCCGCGAGGGTGCGTTGCAGCAGGGTCTGCACATCCGCCGACAGCGGCGCGCGCGGATCGATGCCGTTGGGCGCGAGGTAGCCCAGCGCCTTGGAGATGAATTGATGGTGTCCGCGGTGCGAGCCATTGATCTGGTCGGCGCCGGTGAGTGGCACGATGGAGCCGGCCGCGCCGCCTTCCTGGCCAATGCTGGAATGCGCCGGGCCGTGGACCAGGCCTTCGGCGGCGAGTTCGAGCACGGCTTCCTCGAAGCCGCGGATCAGGTGCAGGTGGCTCAGCAGGGTGCCGAGCAGAGCCGGGTCCGCCTTGGCCCAGTCTTCATCGGTGGTGCGCAGTTCCACCCATTCGGCGGCGGGGCGCAGGGCGCTACGTTCAGACATTTGAGAATCCTTGATGACCGGTCGATGGTGTTTTGGGTACTGCGTGCTCAGAATCCGTCGGCGGTCCAGCCGCCATCGGAGACCAGCGCGTGGCCGGTGATGAACGCGGCCGAATCCGAAGCCAGGAAGAGGGCGACTTCCGCCATCTCGTCCGGCGCGCCGAAGCGGCGCAGCGGCGTGCGCGCGAGCAGCGCCTCGCCGTCGATGGCTTTGCTGGCCAGCAGCGTTTCCATCAGCGCGGTGCTGGTGTAGCCCGGGCAGACGGCGTTGACGCGGATGTTGTACTCGGCCCATTCCGCCGCCAGGGACTTGGTCAGCGAGACCACGCCCGCCTTGGCGGCGCAGTAGGCGAGGCGCCGGGCCGACGAGGCCAGGCCCCACATCGATGCGGTGCTCAGGATGGAGCCGCCGCCACGGCGCACCATGCGGCGCGCCGCCGCCTGCGTGCAGAAGAACACGCCGGAGAGGTCGATGTCGATGGCGCGGCGCCAGTCGTCGGGCGTCAGTTCCAGCGCGGGCTTGTTCATCGAGATGCCGGCGTTGTTGAGCAGGATGTCGATGCGGCCAAAGCGGGCCTCGGTGGCGGCGCAGGCTTGCTCCACGGCATCGGGATCGGTGACCGACGCCTTCACGATTTCGACTTCCACTTCCGGGTAGGCGGCTTCCAGCTCCGCCTTGGTGTCGGCGAGGCCCGCCGCATCCAGGTCCAGCAGCATCAGGCGGGCGCCATGCCGGGCAAAGCCATGCGCCATTGCGCGGCCGATGCCACTGGCGCCGCCGGTGTTGAGCACGACCTTGCCGGACAGGCCGGGGTAGCTGGCGCGCGCAAACGGTTGCGCGTTCGGGTATCCAATAGGCAAAGAGGTGCTCATACGGCTAACCAGTCCTTCAGAAGTTGGGTATTGGAAGTGAGTTGCTCGGGCGTGCCTTCAAAGACGATGCGGCCGTGGCCCATCACGCAGACGCGGCTCGATACCTTCAGCGCGATGGCGAGCTTCTGCTCCACCAGCACCACCGAGACGCCCCGGCGATGAATGTCCTGGATGGCCTCGCCGACCACCGCCACGATCTTGGGCGCGAGGCCTTCGGTGGGTTCGTCGATCAGGATCACCAGCGGGTTGCCCAGCAGCGAGCGGCACATCGTCAGCATCTGCTGCTCGCCGCCGGAGAGGCTGCCGGCCTTGGTGTTGCGGCGCTCCTTCAGGCGCGGGAAGTAGTCGAACATCTGCTCGAACGTCCATTGCGGCGCGCCTTCGGTAGCGCGCTGCTCGCCCATGCGCAGGTTTTCGTCCACCGTCAGGTTGGCGAAGACCTCGCGCTCTTCCGGCACGTAAGCGATGCCCTTGCGGCAGATCGCATACGATTGCGCGCCCGCCAGATCGCGCCCGCGCAGCCTGATATGGCCGGCGCTTGGCGGGACCAGGCCCATGATGGCCTTGAGCGTGGTGGAGCGGCCCGAGCCGTTGCGGCCCAGCAGGCTCACCACTTCGGCTTTGCCCACTTGGAAATCCACGCCATGCAGGATGTGGCTCTTGCCGTAGTGTGCATGCAGCCCTTGCACGCTCAGCAGTGGGTCGGCAATTTGCATGGACTGTGTGCTCATACGCTGACCTCCTCGCCCAGATAGGCTTCCTTGACGCGTGCGTTGTTGCGGATCTCGTCGGGCGTGCCGGTGGCGACGATTTCGCCGTAGACCAGCACGCTGATGCGGTCGCTGAGCGAGAACACCACGTCCATGTCGTGCTCCACGATCATCAGCGTGCGGCCCTGCGCGATCTCGCGGATCAGGCCCGCCGTGTAGTCGGTTTCTTCCTGCGACATGCCGGCCATGGGCTCGTCGAGCATGATGACCTTCGGGTCCGAGGCGAGCGTCATGGCGATTTCCAGCGAGCGCTGCTCCGAGTACGACAGCTCGCCGGCAATGGTTTGCGCGCGCTCGGCCAGCCGCACCTGCTCGAGCAGGTGCTGGGTTTCGTCGCGCACCACGCGCACCTTGTGGGCGAATTTCCACAGCGTGTATTGCAGGCCGTGGCGCCGCATCACGGCGAGGCGCAGGTTTTCGAAGACGGTGAGGCCCGCGAAGATATTGGTGATCTGGAATGAGCGCGCCAGGCCGCGATGGTTGATTCTCTGCGGCGACAGGCCCTGGATCGGCTCGCCGTTCAGCACGATCTCGCCTTTGGTCAGCGGCAGGCGCCCGGAGATCAGGTGGAACAGCGTGGACTTGCCGGCGCCGTTGGGGCCGATCAGCGCGTGCCGTTCGCCGGCCACGAGATCGAGGTCAACGCCGCGGATGATGTCGACGTCGCCGAAGGATTTGCGCAGTCCGCGCAGGGAGAGAATCGCTTGCGTGCTCATGCCGGGTTCCTCCGGACGTTGGTGGTGACGGCAGCGTTGGTGGCTTCTGCCGCCGGTGCCGCATCCTTCAGGCGCAGCCAGCGGCCATTGGCCAGGCGCGCCGCCGAGATCCCGGCCACCAGCAGTGCGGCGGGCACCAGCCAGGTCAGCGGCGAGATGGGATCCCAGTCGCGGCCGAACAGCGGTATCGGGGGCCAGCCGCCGCCGTTCAAGGCCGCCATGGAGCGGTAATCTTGCGAGAAGACGCGTTGCAGCATCTCCACCGTGAATACCGTGCCGCCCGCCAGCAGCAGCGTGCCGATGACGAATGCCAGCGCGATAGGCAGCAACGGACGCAGGCCATAGGTCTTGCTGTGCGTGGCGAAGGACTTGACCAGCCCGGCCAGGCCCGTCGGCATGAACATCATCACCAGCACGAAGACGATGCCCTGGTACAGCAGCCACGAACGCGTCAGGTCGGACACGGCATAGCCGAAGAAGGTCATCACCGCCGCGCCCAGGGCGGGACCGAGGAAGGTCTTCACGCCGCCGATATAGCTGTTGAGCACCACCGCCGCGGAGGCCGAGGACTCGAACACCACATAGTTGGCCGCTTCCATGTTGAGCGCCTGCAGCGCGCCCGCGATGCCGGCGAACATGGCCGAGACGGCGAACACCAGCACGCCGAGGCGGTGCGTGTCATAGCCGAGAAAACGCAGGCGGTTGGCGTTCTCGCGCAGGCCCAGGGTCAGGCGGCCCACCGGCGTCAGCGTGAACAGATACAGCAGGGCGAGCGACAACAGCACCCAGAACAAGGTCAGGTAGTACACCTGGTTGCTGTCGCCGAAGCTCAGGCCCCACGCCGGCATGCGCATGGTGGACAAGCCCGCCTCGCCGCCAAACCAACCCTTGAGGTGCGGCGCCAGCGAGTGCAGCAGTTCGGCCAGCGCCAGCGTGATCATGGCGAAGTAGACGCCGGTGCGCTTGGTGGCGAACCAGCCGGCGGCAAGGCCGGCGACGAGGCCCAGGGCGCCGCCGGCCAGCGGCAGCAGCGGCGTGGGCAGCAGGCCGTTGCCGCCGAAGGCGTTCATCGCGTGCACGGTGGCAAAGCTGCCGATGCCGAAGTACGCCGCATGGCCGAACGACAGCATGCCGCCCTGGCCGCTGAGCAGGTTGAACGAGGCCGCGAACAGCACCGCGATCAGCATCTGGATCGATGCATTGACCAGCGATTGCGACAGCACCAGCGGCAATGCCAGCAGCGCGCCTACGCCGAGCAGCAGCAAGGTCTTTTGCGTGTTGGAGAGGTTAGTCATGGTTACTCCTTCTCGCCCATCAAGCCTGAGGGGCGGACCAGCAAGATCAACAGCATCAGCGCGAACGGGATCGTCCCGGCCAGGCTGGACAGCTTCAGGGTCAGCAGCCCGCCCACTTCCTCGGCCCAGGCGCCCGCGCCGAACACGGCCAGCAAGTCTGCAAGGCTGCGGTCGATGCCGACCGAGAACGAGGTAATCAGGCCGATCAGCAGCGAGGCAAGCATGGCGCCCTCCAGCGAGCCCAGGCCGCCCACCACCACCACCACGAAGACCATCACGCCAAGCTCGAGCGCCATGTTCGGGTTGGTGGTGTAGAACGCGCCTGCCACCGCGCCGGCCAGACCCGCCAGCGCCGCGCCGATGCCGAACACGCCCATGAAGACCAGCGGCACGTTGTGGCCCAGCGCCTCGGCCATGCGCGGCTTGTAGATGGCCGAGCGCACCACGATGCCGACCCGGGTGCGCGTGAGCAGCAGGTAGATCACGGCGAACATGGCAACCGCGACGCCGCCCATGAACACGCGATAGAAGGGATACGAGGACACGCCCAGGTGGAAGGCCGCGAAGTCCAGCGACGCCGGGATGCGGTAGTCCACCGGGAAATTGCCGAAGAACAGCTTGATCAGCTCGGCGATGATGAAAGACAGGCCAAAGGTCAGCAGCAGCTCGTGCGCGTGGCCGTGACGATGGACGCGGCGCAGGAAGAAGCGCTCCACCGCCACGCCGACCAGCCCGACCAGGATCGGCGAGACCACGATGGCCGGCCAGAAGCCGATGGTGCCTTGCAACGTGTAGGCAAAGTAGGCGCCCAGCATGTAGAACGACGCGTGGGCAAAGTTGAGCACGCCCATCATGCCGAAGATGAGGGTCAGGCCAGCGGAGACCATGAACAACAGCAGGCCGTAGATGGCGCCGTTAAGCAGTGAGACGATGAGGTATTCCATGAAGGCTTCCTTGGAACGAGCCTGTGCGGCGATATGGCGCGCGGCCCGCCGGGGCGTGGCCGCGCTTGCCAGGTTCGCGCTGGCGTGGCGAGGACCTGGCTGGTATTGCTACGGCAATGGCAGGGGATCAGCCGGGGCGCTGCATGCTGCAACTGGCCTGGGCCGGGGTGGCGGCCTCGGCGGCGGAGAAGGTCTTGACCGGCTTGAAGCCCATGTCGGTGCCGTCGACCTTGAACCTGGCATCCTTGGCGACGACGGACACCACCATCGGCAGCAGTACCTGGTGATCGGCGGCGCGCATGCTCATCTCGCCCAGCGGCGACTTGACCTTGGCGTTTTCGAGCGCCTTGGCCAGTGCGCTGGTGTTGAGCTTGCCGCCTTCCGGCTTCACGGTCTTCAGCGCCTCGCCCAGCATCGCGACGGCGAATACCGTCTGCGGCTCGATGTAGGCGGGCATATGGCCCTGCCTGGCCTTGAAGTCGTTGGCGAGGCGCTCACTTTCCGCGCCGCCCGCCTCGGCATTGAAGGGGTGGGCGACATAGTGGCCGAGCGCCACGTCCGCGGCGTTGCCGATATTTCCCGGCTGGTCCAGGAACACGGTGGCGAAACGGGTCTTCAGGCCGGCCGCCTTGCTGGCCTTCATCAACAGCAGCAGGTCGTTGGACCAGTTGCCGGTGATCACGCTGTCCGCCTTGGCCGCGGCGATCTTGGCCACGTAGGGCGAGAAGTCCTGCACCTTGTTCACGTCATGCAGCGTCTTTTCCACCACCGTGTAGCCGCCGGTGCCGGCGTAGTCGCCAATCGCCTTTTCCATGTCGACGCCCCAGGAGTAGTTCTGGTTGATCGAGTACGCGCGGGTGCCCAGCGCATGGAGCGGCTTCATCGCGCCGACCAGTGCCTTGACGCGGATCTGCGCATTGGTGGCGAACTTGAAATGGTAGAAGTGGCACTTCTCGCCGGTCAGCTCCATGGCTTCGCCGCCGACGTTCATGAAGAGGATTTCCTTGCCTGGGTTGCGCAGGTTGAATTTGCGCACGTCCTCGGTGATCTGGCCGGACACGGCGGACGACGAGCCCTGCATGACGATCTGGGCGCCATCGGCAACGGCCGCCTTCAGCTTGTCTGCCGCGCCTGCCGGGCCGCCCTGGTTGTCGTACTCGACCAGCTGGAGCGGCTGGCCGTTCCAGCCGCCGGTGGCGTTGATCTTGTCGATTGCATAGCGCGCCGCCGCGCGGAACATCAGGCCGGTGGATGCCTGCGGGCCAGACAGCGTCTCGACCAGCGCAATCTTTACCGGCGCCGCCGATGCCGTGCCGGCCAGCACGGAGAGTGCCGCGGCTGCGAACAAGGGACGGGTAATGCGGCTACCGCTCATGGGTGTCTCCTGGCTGTTGTTTGGATTCATCTGGCGGGCGCCGAACTGGCCCGTCATAGTGGTCTGACCTGTGGTTAAAGTGGTCTGACAGGTTTACTATAGGGAGACGGACAGCGGTCGTCAACGGCGACTTGCGCGCCATGAGGGTTTCTACTGAGAGCCCGATCGGACGTGTATCCGCGTATCGGAATGAGGGGCTTATACCCTTGTGGGGATTGGCTTACGGACGAATAACGGGAGCCGGCCCCGTCTCGTGCTGGTACATTCCACACGTTTCATGCGCGCTCAGACGTGCTACATTGACCTGTAAGACCACTTTTCAGATCGAGCGCCAGCCGGAGGCTGTCTGGCGCCAGGGAGCCAGTATTGAACAAGACAGTGCCCGGTGCCGCGGCGCCGCCGCCCACGCCGCGCCCGGAGGGAACCATGTTCCATCCCGAGCCCAAACACCTGCCGGACGAGATCGCCAGGCGCCTGATCCAGTCGATCCAGACGGGCGAGTTCGCGGTCGGCGACCGCCTGCCCAGCGAGCGCCTGTTGTGCGAGCAGTTCTCGGTCAGCCGCGCGGTCGTGCGCGAGGCCCTGTCGCAGCTCAAGTCGGAGGGATTGGTTGCGCCCAAGGCGGGCAGCGGCGTGTTCGTGACCGAGCGCAGCCAGCGCCAGGCGTTTCGCATGCAGGATGTGGCCATCGACGAGAAAGACTCGCTGGCCATGGTGATGGAGTTGCTGGTAACGATCGAAGTGGCAGCCACCAGGTTCGCGGCCATGCGCCGCACGCCGGATGACCTCAAGCGGATCCGGCGCGCATTGATCGGCATGGAGTACGAGATCGCCAACGACAGGCTGGGCGATGAAGAGGACTTCGCCTTTCACCAGGCCATTGTCGAGGCCACCCACAATCCGCACTTCCAGGCGTTGAGCGAACACCTGGAGCACGGCGCGCGGCGCGTGATCCGGCAGGCGAGGAGCAATACCAAGAGTCATCACGCGGACATGGTCGAGGCCGTGCAGGACGAGCACAAGACCATCTACGACGCGATCGCGGCGGGCGATCCCGAGCGCGCGGCGCAGGCAGCGGAAACCCATCTGCGCAACGCCGCCAAGCGGCTGAACATGTACCTGAAGGGGTGACCGGCTGCTGCCGATGGGCAGCCCGCTCTCTTGCCCCGTCCCGGCTTACCTGACTAACCTGACTTACCGGAGTTACTCCAGCCCGGCCAGGCCCGGCTGGAAGCACTGGCTCAACCGCTCGCCGTTGCCGAGCACAACGGTCACTTCCACCCCCAAAGCCATAGCCTGGCAGGCCGCGCGGCTGTTGCCGGAGAGCGACACGCTGGCGCCCCGCGGGCAAACGCACACGGCACGCCCCTGGCCCTCGGTATCGACCGTGACCGCGCCGTAGCCGGCCCGCATCGACAGGCCGCAAGCCTGGCGCCAGGTCCATGCGGAAGGGGGAAGGGACGCGGTGATGTCGGTGCCGTCGGCCCGTAGCACCGCGGCGGTGGCGGTAACCCGGGTCGCACCGGGTGTCAGCGGCGCGTCGGCGTAGGTCAGTTGCAGGCGGAAGGCGCAGTCCGGCGCCTGGCTGGCTAGGGCGTTGCGCGACACGGACGGGTGGCGCAAGGTGAGTGCTACCTCACCTTGCGCCCCGCTCCAGACCTTGCGCAGCGTGTCGGCGCACGCTTCAAGCACCGCGATGAGCAGGCCGCCCGGTCGTTGCCTGGCTGGTCTGCCGCCGCGGCCAGGCGCGGCATGGCCCGATAGTGACCCTGAGTGCATCGGTGGCACGATTTCCCCGTATCCATTTGTCAGTCCACTCTACAAACCGAGGGGAGATCGCGCATCACCCAATCATGGGATGCCGGGGGTTTTTCTCAAGTCTGGCGCGGGAATTCACGTGGGCGGGGATGTGCCTGCCAGTTCACCGACGCGCCTGACCACCTCGGCCAGCAGCGCCGAGCTGTCGTCGCTGCGATAGCTCATCATCACCGGCGAGGTAAAGCCGGGTGCGTCAATCGGCATGTAGGCCACGTCGTCCCGGTGCAGGCGCTGCACCGATGCCGGCACCAGGCAGATGCCAAGTCCGGCAGCCACGAGGCCGATGGCGGTCTGCAGCTCATTGGCTTCCTGCGCCACGCGCAGCTGCAGGCCCTGGGTGCGAAACAGCGCCAGCACATGGTCGGCATAGCTGGGGCGGGGCCGCGCCGGATAGAGCACGAAGGGGTGGGCGGCCAGTTGCGCCGGCGTCATGGGCGGGCCCTTCAGCGCCGCGTGGCCACTGGGCACAGCGGCCACCAGCGTCTCGGCCATGACCACCGTGCGGGTGATGGCCGGGTCGTCCAGCACGATGCGGCCGAAGCCGATATCGATGCGGCCGGCCTTCAGCGCTTCCATCTGCTGCACGGTGGTGAGCTCCGACAAGCCCACCTCCAGCGCCGCGTCGGAGCCGCGCACCTGGCGGATCAGCTCGGGCAGGAAGCCGTAGAGCACCGACGGCACGAAGCCAATGCCAAACCAGCGCTTTTCATTGCGGCCGATGCGCCGCGTGCCTTCCACGATCTCGTCGATGCGCTGGTTCAGCTGCAGCGATTGCTCCAGCAGGAAGCGGCCGGCCTCGGTCAGCCGCACCGTGCGCGAGGAACGGTCCAGCAGCACGGTGCCAAGCTCGTCCTCCAGCTGGCGGACCTGGCGCGACAGCGGCGGCTGGGCGATATGCAGGCGCTCTGCCGCGCGGGTGAAGTTGAGTTCTGCCGCGACCGCCTGGAAATAGCGTAGGTGACGAAGCTCCATGACGTCGGTCCTTTCATACTTCAAAGGTATTGATCGGGACATACTCGGTCTTGGACACCCTGGATGTCAAGCCACATACTCCCTCTCAACGTATTCCATACTTGGCAGACACCCAGCATGAAAGCAACCGTCACCTCCGTCGAAGCCATCCTGGTCGACCTGCCCACCATCCGGGCACACCAGCTTGCCATGACCACCATGCAGCGCCAGACCCTGGTGATCGTGCGGCTGCGTTGCAGCGACGGCATCGAGGGGATTGGCGAAGCTACCACCATCGGCGGCCTGAGCTACGGCGACGAAAGCCCCGAGGGCATCAAGCTGACCATCGATACCTACCTGGCGCCCGCGCTGGCCGGCCTCGACGCGTGCAATATCCACGCCGCCATGCAGCGTCTGGCTTCGGTGGCGCGCGGCAACCGCTTTGCCAAGTCAGCGCTGGAGTCCGCGCTGCTCGATGCGCAGGGCAAGCGCCTGGGCCTGCCGCTGTCCGAACTGCTGGGCGGCGCGGTGCGGCCGAACCTGGCCTGCCTGTGGACGCTCGCCAGCGGCGACACCGGCCGCGATATCGAAGAGGCCGAATCCCTGCTCGCCGCGCGCCGCCACAATACCTTCAAGCTCAAGATCGGCCGGCGCAGCGTGCGCGACGACGTGGCCCATGTCTCCGCCATCAAGCGCGCGCTGGGCGACCGTGCCCGCGTGACGGTGGACGTCAACCAGGCCTGGAACGAAGCCGATGCCGCCACCGGCATTGCCATGCTGGAAGCCGCCGGCATCGACCTCATCGAGCAGCCGGTGCCGCGCGAGCAGCGTGGTGCGCTGGCCCGGCTGGCGGCGCGTTTCGTCGTGCCGGTGATGGCCGACGAGTCCGTGTGCGGTCCCGAGGACGCGATGGAGCTGGCGCGTATCGCCGGGGCGGACGTGTTCGCGCTGAAGATCTCCAAGTCGGGCGGCATCTTCGAGATGCTGCGCACCGCGGCGGTAGGCGACGCTGCCGGCATCGCGCTGTACGGCGGCACCATGCTGGAAGGCAGCGTGGGCACCATTGCCGCTGCCCACGGCTTTGCCACGCTGCCGCGGCTGGCCTGGGGCACCGAGCTGTTCGGCCCGCTGCTTCTCAAGGATGATGTGGTCACGGCGCGCCCCGAGTACCGTGACTTTGCCTTGCACCTGCCGGTTGGCCCGGGGCTTGGCCTGACGCTGGACGAAGACAAGCTGGCCCACTACCGCCGCGCCGCCTGAGGCGCGCCCGGGCCGGCCTGGACCCAAGATTAACCCGAGGAATCAAGCATGTTGTTTCTGGTGAGAATGGACGTAAAGATGCCCGCGGACATGCCGGCCGCGCAGGCCGACGAGATCAAGGCGCGCGAGAAGGCGTACTCGCAGGACCTGCAGCGCCAGGGCAAGTGGCCGCACCTGTGGCGCGTGGTGGGCGAATACGCCAACTACAGCGTGTTCGATGTGGAGTCCAACGACGAACTGCACACCATGCTCTCCAGCTTGCCGCTGTTCCCGTACATGGAGATCCATGTCACGCCGCTGGCCAGGCACCCGTCGTCGATCAAATAAGCCGGCCGACCCGCCGATGGCCTGAATACCTGAATACCGCCGCGGCCCCCGATGGCCGCGTTCCAACTCCAACACCAACTCCGAATCCAACTGGAGGAGACTTTGATGCGCTTGCCATTCCTGCGCGCGTGGGCCGCCTGCGCCTGTGCGCTGGCCACCCTGGCCGTGCTGCCGTCCGCCCACGCCGACACCTATCCCGATCACCCGATCCGCTGGGTCGTGCCGTTCCCTGCGGGCGGCGCGATGGACAATATCGCCCGCACGCTGGGCGAGGAAATGTCGCGCAGCCTGGGCCAGTCCATCGTGGTGGAAAACCGCCCCGGCGCCGGCGGCAATATCGGCGCCGAGATGGTGGCGCGTTCGCCCGCGGATGGCTACACGCTGATCATCGTAGCCAACGGCATGGCGGTGAACCCCGCGCTGTACGGCCGGCTCAGCTACGACCCGGTGAAGGATTTCGCGCCGGTCTCGCTGCTGGCGGTGGTGCCTAACGTGCTGGTCACCAGCAAGGCCAAGAAGCTGCCCGCCACGGTGCCCGACCTGATCGCCGCGGCGCGCGCCACGCCGGACAAGTACACCTATGCCTCTGCCGGCAACGGCACCTCGATCCACCTGGCCGGCGAGCTGTTCACCTCGCTCACCGGGGTCAAGATGCTGCACGTGCCCTACAAGGGCAGCGGCCCGGCCATGACGGACCTGCTGGGCGGCCAGGTCGACTATATGTTCGACAGCATCACCTCGGCCAAGCCGCATATCGATTCCGGCAAGCTCACGCCCATCGCGGTGACCACCGCCAAGCGTTCCTCGACGCTGCCGAATGTGCCGACCCTGGCCGAAGCCGGCGTCAAGGGCTATGACCTGTCGCCTTGGTTCGCCGCGTTCGTGCCCGCCAAGACGCCGCCCGCCGTGGTCGCGCGCCTGAACCAGGCCATGGTGGACGCGCTGGCCAAGCCGTCGGTGCGCACCCGCCTGGCCGCCATCGGCGCCGAGCCGATCGGCAGCACGCCCGCGCAACTGGGCAAGCACCTCGCTGCTGAAACCGACAAATGGGGCAAGCTGATCCGCGAACGCGGCATCCGCGCTGACTGAGTACGCCATGGCCACCGCATTCCACCAAGGCATCGCGCTGCACTACGAGATCGCCGGGGCGCCGGACGCGCCCGTGCTGGTCCTGTCCAACTCGCTGGGCACCGACCTGCAGATGTGGGCGCCGCAGATGGATAGCCTGCTGTCGCGCTTTCGCGTGCTGCGCTACGACACCCGCGGCCACGGCGGCTCGGGCCTGCCGGCCCCGCTATCGGCTTCGGTTTCGGCGCAATTCGGGTTTGCCGAACTCGGGCAGGACGTGCTGGCCATCATGGATCACGCCGGCATCCAGCGCGCGCACTTTTGCGGGCTGTCGATGGGCGGCATGACCGGCATGTGGCTGGCGGCCAGCCACCCCGAGCGGTTCGATCGCTTCGTGCTGGCCAATACCGCCGCCCTGATCGGCCCGGCCAGCGCCTGGGACACGCGCATCCAGACGGTACGCAGCCAGGGCATGGCCGCCATCGTCGATGCCGTGCTGGCGCGCTGGTTCAGCGCCGCCTGGCTGGCCGGCGACGCGGCGCGCATCGCGCCGGTGCGCCAGATGCTGCTGGACGCATCGCCCGAAGGTTACACGGCCAACTGCGCTGCCGTGCGCGACGCCGACCTGCGCGCGCTGCTGCCGCGCATCTCCTGCCCGGTGCTGGTGATTGCCGGCACGCACGACCTGGCCACCACGCCGGCGCAAGGCCGCGAAGTGGCGCAAGCGATTGCCGGTGCGCGCTACGTGGAGCTGGATGGGGCCCACTTGTCGAACTGGGAGCAGCCGGAGGGGTTTGCGCAAGCGGTTTGCGGGTTTTTGGCAGGCTGAGGCGGATTGTTCACCCGTCCGTCAGAGGCGCCATTGCGATGCTATCCATGATTGCATCGCAATGATATCAATGCTATCGTTTTTTGATGGCATTGTACGAGGTGATCATGGCAAATCTGCTGGTTCGAGGGATTGATGAAGCGTTAGTACAGAGGCTGCGTGAGCAGGCCGCTGCACACGGTCGTAGCGCTGAGGCCGAGCACCGTGAAATTCTTGCGCGGGCGTTGCGCACGACCAAGCGCAAGAGCTTTGCCGAAGTGTTGGCAAGCATGCCAAATGTCGGCGAGGACAGCGATTTCGAGCGCATCGATCAGCCGGGCGGGGCCGCGCATGTATTTGATTGACACCAATGTCATCAGTGAGATGAGGAAGCGCGAGCGTGCCGACAAGGGTGTTCGAGCATTCTTTCGCCAAGCGGCAAAGCAGGAGAGTGAGCTGTACTTGTCAGTCGTCACAGTCGGCGAACTTCGGCGTGGCGTTGAGCTGATCCAGCATCGGGGAGATCATGCGCAAGGCGCGCTCCTTGCCACGTGGCTCGACACGGTGCTGCGCGAGTTCGGGGCACATATCCTCGCGGTAGATGCGGAAATCGGTCAGCTATGGGGGCGCCTTCGTGTCCCCCACGCAGAGCATGCTTTGGACAAACTGATCGCGGCGACGGCGCTGATTCACGACCTCACCGTGGTGACGCGCAACGTTAGCGATTTTGCTGATACCGGGGTGCGTGTTCTGAACCCATTTGAATGACTGGCAAGCGACGATTGCAATCCGCGTTTGCTGTGGCACGCGACACTACTTCACCGCCCCGAACCGGATATCTCCATACCAGGCGCGCGCGTTCCCGCGCGTGTTGTCGGTATCGGTGAGCAGGCCGTAGGCGGTCAGCTTGCCGGGCTTTTCCTTGAAGGCATGCTCGAAGTCCTGCTCCACGTTGCGGCTCAACGTGAGCCACTTGCCGGTGGCGTCGGGCCCGCCTGACACCACGATCATCTTGACCCGAGAGGTGTGAGGGTTGTCGATGACCGTGCCGACCGGCGCGGTATTGGACCAGATGTACATCAGCGTGGCATAGGGCAGCTCCTCGCCCGCCAGCGCCTTGGCCAGCTTAATGGCGGTGCGCTCGCCCAGCGATAGCTTGTCCGTATCCCCATCGAACATGAACACCAGGCGCGCCGGCGCGTCTTCCTTGGCGGCGACGCTGTTGTCGGCTTCGTCGATCGGGTGTTCCACCTTCCAGCGCCAGCTGACCTGCGGGGTCGCCTCCAGGTTCAGGTTGTTGCCCTTGTGCATCAGCGCGGAGGCGGAGGCGGGCGCGTCGGCTTCCAGCACCGTGGCGTGGTCGTCCATCACCAGGCTGTAGTGGGTCAACGTCTTGCCATGCGCCACCGGCAGGTTCTTCCATCCGGCCGGCAACGGGCCGCCGGGCGTGCCGGCGGAGAAGGCGGCGCCGGGGGCGGCGGCTGCCGGCGCCGATGCTGCCGATGCCTGCGCCGCGGCCGGTGCAGCGTGCGCCAGCAACAGGCCGCAGGCCAGCAGGCCGGCCAGCGTGTGCGCGCGAGGTGCCATCTTGCGGGTGGTATGCGTCAAAGCCAGATGGAAGGTCATGATCGATTGCCCGATGGTCGCCGTCATTGTTTTTATTGTTTCCATTGTAGGCAGCGGCCCGGGCCTTTGTGCGCGCGGCGTGTTGCCGTTCGCGGCAGCGCCAGCCTAGGGCACGGCCTGCGGGCCTGGCGCGCCGGGGCTGCTGGCCGCGCCGGGCGGCACGTTGCCGAAGATCTCGGCGTAGTAGCGGTAGCCCGCGTCCAGATGCTTGCCGAAGGCAAAGCCCTGGGCCAGCATCGCGTCGAATTCGGCGCGGGCGATCTGCATCACGTAGCTATGCCCGGTCGCCACCAGGCGGCAGGTACCGCTGGCCTGGCGCGCGCTGAACCACTTGCCCGGATCGGCATGGCCGGCGGGGTAGGCCAGGCCGTCGTGTTCGAGTTGCCAGCCGCCGTCGAGCAGCACCCAGGCATCGGCGGCGGCGGCGCCTGCGCATTGGGTGATGACGGTGCCCGGCTCCACCTCCCATTCGCGCGAATGATCGATGGTCCAGCGTAGCTGCGCGGTGCTCAGGCTGGTGAAGAACGGGGTCTTCTTCAGCAGGTAAAGATAGGTCTTAGAGGCTTTCATGGGTTTGCCCTGGCTGATCGCGGCGTCGCCTTGCCGCGGCGGTTGCGCTTCGCAAGCGGGGAGCAAGGCCGGCAGCATCGCGGCGCACGCAAGTTGGATCCATCGTTTCATCGTCGTTCCTGACGGTGAGCAAGGGCCGCGCTGGGCCCATGCCTGGTGCTTGGTGATTGGTGCTTGGTGATTAGCGTGTGACCTTGGCCTGCAGCAGGTCTGCCATGCCGATGCGCTTGGCAAACTCGATCCGCACGCGCTCCGAGACTTCCAGCACCTCGCGCGCGCCGTCGCCCACAAAATCGATCACCGAACGCATCGGGCGGGTGCCGGCGGCCAGGCCCACGATCCGCACGATCTCATCGGCCACGGCCCTCGGGTCGGCGTGGTCCGGTGTCAGCGCGCTCAGGCGTTCGCCGATCTGGTCCATCACCCCGTCATAGCGGCGATAGGCGGCGGCCGTTGCCGAATCGGCCGGCTTGCCGGCGCTCGGGAAGTGCGCGGTGCCGCGGGTGAACGCGCCCGGCACCACGATCGAGGTCTCGATGCCAAAGCGTGCGATCTCGTAGGCCAGCGTGACCGCCAGCGAATCCATGGCCGCCTTGGCCGCGCCGTACGGCCCCATGAACGGGGGGAAGCCGCCCTTGGTGGTAGTGCTGCTGACCCACAGCATCAGCCCGGCTTCCTGCTTGCGCAGACAGGGCAGGGCAGCGCGGTTCACGCGCTGGGCGCCGAACAGGTTGGTGTCGAACACGCGCATCATCTCCTCGGGCGTGAAGGCCTCGGCGGGCCCGACCACCAGGTGCCCCGCGTTCTGCATCACTACGTCGATGCGGCCTTGTTCGCGGACGATGGCTGCCGCGGCGGCGTCGGCCGATTCCTGCGACAGCACATCGAGCTCGAGCGGATGCAACTGGATGTGCCTGGACTTGGCAAGCGCGCGGAGTTCGTCCGCGCGGTCGCGATTGCGGCCTTGCACATCGCGCATCGTCGCGTAGACGATGTGGCCTGCTTCAGCCAGCGCCTGCGCGCTCAGTTTGCCGATGCCCGTGCCGGCGCCGGTGACGAGAATGACTTGTTGATTGGCGTTCTGCATGATGGTCCCCTTGCGTCGTGTTGGATGGCACTCCGTGGTGAATCGGGATCAGGCCACGCCGCCGTTGGCGCGCAGGATCTGGCCGTTGACCCAGCCGGCGTCGGGGCCGGCGAGGAAGGCCACGACGGAGGCAATGTCTTCCGGCTGGCCCAGGCGTTGCAGCGGGGGCATCTTGGCGAAGGCCTGGATCTGCTCTTCGGTCTTGCCGTCGAGGAACAGCGAGGTAGCAATCGGGCCGGGGGCCACCGCATTGACCGTGATGTTGCGGCCGCGCAGTTCCTTGGCGAACACGTGCGTGAAGGCTTCCACCGCTGCCTTGGTGGCGTTGTAGACGGCGTAGCCGGGCATGTTCAGCGCCAGCGTGGTGCTGGAGAAGTTGACGATGCGCCCGCCGTCGGCAAGCCGCGCGGCGGCTTCGCGCAGGGTGTTGAAGGTGCCGCGCACATTGATGTCGAAGGTCTGGTCGTAGAGCGCGTCGCTGGTGTCGGCCAGCGGCACCGTCTTGAGCACGCCGGCGTTGTTGACCAGCACGTCGACCTTGCCCAGTTGCTGCTCGGTGGTCTCGAACAGGCGGCGCACGTCGTCGGCCTTGGACACATCGGCCTGCACCGCGATGGCCGATGCGCCGGCCGCCTTCAGTTCGGCCACGAGGGCCTCGGCCTGGGCCGCGCCGGCCGCATAGTTGATGGCGACGGCGAATCCGTCCTGTGCCAGGCGCCTGGCGACAGCGGCGCCGATGCCGCGGGACGCGCCGGTGACGATGGCGACCTGGGTGTGGTTGGCATTGCTCATGATCCGTTTCCTTTCAGGTGGTGGGTTGGTGAAACGGATAATGGACCATTCCTATGCAAAGATAATTGGTGTAATTTTGATATCATTGCTCCGTTTAATTTAACAATAGGGCGCCCCTGGGTCTTTCATTGCCCACTCCCGCCCCGTTCAGCTACGCATGGACCGATTCCAGGAAATGCAGGCTTTCGTGCGCATCGCCGAGCGCCAGAGCTTTACCCAGGCCTCCGAGGATCTCCAGATCCCGCGCGCCACCATCACCAACCTGATCAAGCGCATGGAACAGCGCCTCGGCGCCCGGCTGCTGGAGCGCACCACCCGCACGGTGCGGCTGACGCACGACGGCGAAGCGCACTATCGGCGCTGCGTGCGGCTGATAGCCGACCTGGAAGAAGCTGAGGGATCATTCAGGGATACCGCGCCCAAGGGCCTGCTGCGCGTGAACCTGCAGGGGACGCTGGCCCGGCATTTCGTGGTGCCGGTGCTGCCGGATTTCCTGGCGCTCTATCCCGAGCTGGAAATCCATATCGGCGAGGACGACCGGCTGGTCGACCTGGTGCGGGAGGGGGTGGATTGCGTGCTGCGCGCGGGCAACCTGCAGGATTCGTCGATGGTGGGGCGCCGGGTTGCGCTGCTGGAGCAGGTGACCGTGGCCAGCCCGGCCTACCTGGCCCGATATGGCGAGCCGGCGGACCTTGAGGCGTTGTCGGCGCATCGCGCGGTCAACTACATCTCGAGCGGCACCGGCAAGGCGGTGCCGCTGGAATTTACGGTAGCCGGCCGCGTGACGACCGTGCAGCTGGCGGCGGCGATTTCGGTCACCGGCGCCGATCTCTACACCGGCGCCTCGGTGGCCGGGCTGGGACTGGTCCAGGTGCCGCGCTATCGTGTGGCGGGGGAGCTGCGGGAGGGCCGCTTGCAGGTCGTGCTGGCGGACCTGCCGCCGCCGCCGATGCCGGTGTCCGTGCTGTATTCGCAGAACCGCCAGCTATCATCGCGGGTGCGGGTGTTCGCGCAGTGGCTGCGCGAAGTGTTCGAGGCCGGCGCCGACGGGAACCAGGGCTTGATTCCCCTCGGCGCCTGAAGCGCGCCGGCTGGTTACTTCCGCACGTTGGACGGCAGCACCGAGTTCCGGCTGGACTGCTTGGCGGATTGGCCCGATTGCGCCGACTGTCCCTTGCCGCTACCCGACGTCTTCTGCGACGCGGCGCCGGCTGCCCCGACGCTGGCGCAAAGCAGGATGGCGAGCAGTGCCGCCGGTGCATTCTTTCGCATGCTCATGGTTGACTCCCGTTGCGTGGCTGGTCCGCCTCCGGGCGGACCAGC
>NZ_BAAILO010000098.1:127536-133768 GCF_054589115.1 Cupriavidus sp. 8B
CCGCGATTGCGGTTGACCCAGGCGAACACCACCGGCAGCACCAGCAGCGTCAGCAGCGTGGTGGTCACCATGCCGCCCACGATCACCAGCGCCAGCGGCCGTTGTGCTTCCGAGCCGATGCCGTGCGACAGCGCCGCGGGCAACAGCCCCAGGCCCGCCAGCATGGCAGTCATCACCACCGGGCGCAGGCGCAGCGCCGCGCCCTCGACCACGGCTTCATGCAGATCCTCGGATTGTGCGAGCCGGTTGACGTAGGAGATCAGGATCACCCCGTCCTGGATCGCGATGCCGAACAGCGACAAGAAGCCGATGCCCGCAGAGATCGATAAGGTCTCCCCCGCGATATGCAGCGCCAGCAAGCCGCCAATGGCCGCGAACGGCACGTTGAGCACCACCATCAGCGCATCCTTGAAGTTGCCGAAGGTGCTGTACAGCAGCAGGAAGATCACCAGGATGGTCAGCGGCACGATCACAGCCAGCTTCTTCTGCGCGATCTTCATCTGGTTGAACTGCCCATCCCAGAAGATGCTGTAGCCCGCCGGCAGCGTCACCGCCCCGTTGACCTTGTCCTGCGCCTCGGCCACGGCGCTGCCGAGGTCGCGCCCGCGCACGCCGAACTTGATGGCGATATAGCGCTTGCCCGTCTCGCGGTAGACGAAGAACGGCCCGTCTGTCGCCTCCACCTTGGCCACCATCGACAGCGGGATGCGCTGGCCGTCGGGCGTATCCACCAGCAGGCGGCCGATCACGTCCGGGTTGTTGCGCGCCTGGTCGTGCAGGCGCACCGACAGGCCGAAGGTCTTCTCGCCTTCCAGGATGTTGGTCACATCGTCGCCGCCGATGGCGAACTGCACGGCGGACTGGATGTCGCTCACATTCATGCCGAAGCGCGCGCTCTTCTCGCGATCCACCGTGATGTTCAGCGTGGGCTGGCCGAGTTCCTTGAAGATGCCGACGTCAGCCAGGCCCGGTACCTTCTTCAGGATCGATTCGACCTCCTTGGCCTTGTCCTGCAGCGTCACCAGGTCGGAGCCGTAGATCTTCACGGAGTTCTCGCCCTTGACCCCGGACAGCGCCTCGTTGACGTTGTCCTGGATGTACTGCGAGAAGTTGTACTCGATGCCCGGGATCCGGTTCAGGTGCTTGGACAAACGCTCCACCACCTGCTGCTTGGTGGCGCCCTTGGGCCAGTCGGCCGGGGGCTTGAAGTACAGCGCGTATTCCTGGTTGAACACGCCGGTGGAGTCGGTGCCGTCATCCGGGCGCCCGATCTGTACCGACACGGTCTTGACCTCGGGCTGCTCGCGGAAGAAGCCGCGCAGGTCGCGTGCGACGGAGGCCGAGTAGTCGAGATCGACGGTGTTGGGCAGCGTGATGCGCAGCCACAGGTTGTTTTCCTCCAGCGTGGGCAGGAACTCGGTGCCCAGGTAGCGCGAGCTGTACAGCGTGCCGGTCAGGCCGATGAAGGCGGCCAGGAACACCAGGCCGGGCTTCTTCAGCAGCTTGCGCAGCAGCGGCTTGTAGCCGCGCAGGATCACCGCGATGAATTTCGGCGAGTGCGGCCGCAGCGAGCCGCGGAACACAAAGGAGGTCACCGCCGGCACGAAGGTCAGCGCCAGCACGATCGAGGCCAGCAGCGCGAAGCCCATGGTGAAGGCCATCGGCTTGAAGATGATGCCTTCCACCCCGCCCATGAAGAACAGCGGCGAGTAGGCCACGATGATGATGCCGGTGGAGAAGATCATGGCGCGCTGGACCTCGCTGGTGGCCTTGACGATGCCATCCTCGACGTTGGTCTCGCCCTCCTCCAGGTGGCGCATGATGTTTTCCATCACGATCACCGCCGCATCCACGATCAGCCCGAAGTCGATTGCCCCGAGCGAGATCAGGTTGGCCGGCACCTTGAAGTGGGCCATGTTGATGAACGACACGCACAAGGCCAGCGGGATCACCGCCGCCACCACCGCCGCGGCGCGGAAGCTGCCGAGGAAGATGAACAGCACGATCAGCACCAGCGAGATGCCGACGAACAGCGCGTGCTCGACGGTCCCCATGGTGATGTCGAGCAGGTTCTGCCGGTCGTAGAAGGTCTTGACCTCGATACCCTTCGGCAGCACGTTCTGGTTGATGTCGGCGATCTTGTCGCGCACCCGCGCCAGGACCTCGGTGGCATTCTCGTCGCGCTTCATCAGCACGATGCCTTCGACGATGTCGTCGTGCTGGTCGAACTGCACCATGCCCAGGCGCGGCGTGTTGCCCACCCGCACCTCGGCAATATCGCGCACCCGCACCGGCACGCCACTGGACACCGACACGGTGACGTTGCGGATGTCGTCGAGCGTTTGCAACAGGCCCACGCCGCGCACCACGAACTGCTGCTCGCCGGCCTTCATCAGGCCGCCGCCGGCGTTGGCATTGGCGTTCGATACCGCATCCACCACCTGCTTGAGCGAGAGCCCATAGGCCTGCAGCTTCTCCGGCGTCGGCACGATCTGGTATTGCTTGACCTTGCCGCCGAAGGCAGTGATATCGGCCACGCCCGGGACGTGCTTGATCTCCTTGTAGACGTTGTAGTCCTGGTAGGTCTTCAGCGTGGTCACGTCGATGCCGTCGGCCTCGATCCGGTAGCGCAGGATTTCGCCGGTGGCGTCGCCGTCCGGCGACAGGTTGGGCTGCACGCCCGGCGGCAGGCTGGCTTGCGACAGGTAAGTGACGAAGTTCTGGCGGGCCTTGAAGTTATCCACGCCCTCCTTGAACTTGACGGTCACAACAGACAGCCCGAACAGCGACACCGAGCGGAAGGACTGCACGTCCGGCACGCTGGCCAGTGCGTTCTCCACCGGAATCGTGATCTGTTGCTCGACCTCCACCGTGCTGCGGCCCGGCCACTGCGTAATGGCCTGCACCGTGACCGGCGCCACGCCGGGATACGCCTGCAGCGGCAACTGCAGGAAGCTCAGCACGCCGGCCGCCAGCAGGCCAATGGCCAGGAAGACGATGACCAGGCGCCGCTTGAGGATGCTTCTGATTGGCGAGAAGACCATCTCAGGCCTCCTGCTTGAGCAGCATTTCGTTGAGCAGCATGCCGCCCTGCGTCACAACCCGCACCGACGCGCCGGCCGGCACGCCTTCGGTGACCTGGAAGGTGCCGTCGCTGCGCGGCGTGCCCTGCACCGCCACGCGCTCGATGTGCTTGTCGTCGGGCTGCGTCATCAGGTAGAGCTTGCCCTGGTCCTTGACGACGGCCGATTGCGGCACCACCAGCGCCTGCGTGCTGCCGGTGACGATGCGCGCCGTGGCGTACATCTCCGGCTTGAGCGTGCCGTCGGGGTTGGGCACATCGCAGCGCACCTGCAGCGTGTGCGTATCGGCGTCGACATTGGGCGCGATGAAGCTGACGCGCCCGCGGTAGTGGCGGCCCGGGTAGGCCGGGGTTTCGATCTCGATGACCTGGCCTAGGCGCACGTTCTTGATGTCGTTCTCGTAGAGGTTGCCGGTGAACCAGATCGAGCGGGTGTCGATGATGCTCATCAGCGAGTCGCCGACATTGAGGTAGGAGCCGGGATCCATGTCGCGCTTGACGATGGTGCCGCCGATCGGCGCGCGGATGGTCAGCGTGTCGGAGGCCACGCCGCGCTCGCGGATGCGGGCGATGTCCTCCGTGGTCGCGCCCAGCACGCGCAGCTTGTTCTCGGACGACTGCATGGTCAGGCGGGCATCGTCCACCAGTTCCTTCAGGTCGCTGTTGTTGAGCGTCTTGAAGGCGTTATGCGAGAGCAGGAACTCGTTTTGCGCGGAGATGTACTCGGGCGAGTACAGCTCGGCCAGCGGCTGGCCGGCGCGCACCACGGCCCCCTCGAATACCAGGATGCGCTCGACGCGGCCAGCCACGCGGGCCGAGGCCAGCTTGGCCTGCTGCACGTTGTAGGCCAGCTTGCCGGGCGTGGGCGTGTCGACTGTCACGGCTTGCGTGCTGAACACCGCGGACTTGACCGCGTTCGGGTCGAAGCCGCCTTCGGGCAGGGTCAGCAGCGATGGCACGCGGCGCGGTTTCGCCGCTTCGGGCTTGGCGTAGGGCGCGGCCATGCCAGCCTTGCCGGCTTGCTCCCCCTGTTGCGCCTGCTGTGGCTGTTGTAGCTGTTGTGCCTGGGCCCAGTATTTCCCGCCCCAGATACCGCCGGCGAGGACGACCACAAAACCGGCACCGATCATCAGATTCTTGTTCATAGGTTCAAGGCCTCGCGACCGTCAGAATTTCTCATGTCCCACCGCGGCGGCGAGGGTGTAATACGCCTGGCGCGCATCGGATTCGGCCTGGGTCACGGCCAGCTCGGCATTCTTGAGCGCGGAGCTGGCGGTCAGCAGGTCGGTGAAATCGGCGTTGTTGTTGGCGTAGTTGGTGAAGGCCATCTTGTAGGCCGTCATCGCCTCCGGCAGTTGCCGCTGGCGCAGGAACTCGGCCTGGTTCACCGACTGGCGCAGGTTGTTGTGCGCGGTATCCACCGCCAGCAGCGTCTGCTGGCGCACCGACTGGTCATTGGCGTCGGAGGCCACCTTGTTGGCCACGGCCTCGTCCACGCCGTACTTCTCCTTGGTGAAGAAGAACAGCGGGATGATCACGTCGAACTCGATGCCGTAGCTGGCCGGCTTGAAGCCCAGCGGCGGGTTGCTGCCGTTGAAGGTGCCGATGATCTGGAAGTCCGGCAGGTAGGCCTTGCGGGCCAGGCGCACGCCCTTCTCGGCCGCCTCCACCAGGAAGCGCGATGCCCGCACATTGGGATGCTCGCGCAGCGCCATGTCTTCCAGCTCGGGCAGCGGCGTGGGCGGCAGGCGCACCGCGCTGGCGTCCGGGCGCAGCTCCAGCGGGAACTCGGGGTTCTTGCCGATCAGCGTGTTGATGGTCTTGAGCGCGTTGTCATGCTGGCGCTCCAGGCTGAACATATCGTTCTGCGCGCTGCTCTGCGCAACCTGGGCGTTGAGGTAGTCCACATAGCCCGCCGCGTTGTTGGCGTAGCGGATGCGCGCGACCTGCTTGACCTGCTCCAGCCGCTTGAGGTTAAGGCGCAGCACATCGAGCTGCGCCTTCTGCGCCAGCGCCTGGAAGTAGGTCGTGCTCAGTTGCGCGTAGAGCTGCAGGTACAGCGCGTCGCGCTGCGCGTCGATCGATTCGGCTTGCGTGTTGGCTATGTCGGCGGCCAGCGCCTTCTTGCCCGGGAACGGGATCGACTGCGTGAGCGTGTAGCTGAAACTCTCGGCGCGCGCCAGCGCCAGCGGGCTGTTCTTGGGCAGGTTGCCCCAGATAAAGCCCACCTGCGGGTTGTTGGGCGCGGCGATCTGCGGCACGGTGGCCTTGGCCGCCATATAGAGCGAGCGGGCCTGGATCAGTTGCGGGTTGTTGGCGCGCAGTTCCTCCGACAGCTCCCACAAGGAGAACCCCGGGCCAACGAGGCCCTTGGTCTTTTCTTCGGCACTGAGCGTGGCCGCTGGCGTGGCGCTTGCGCCAGCGCCGCGCGGTGCTGCCTGATCCCACCCGCTGGCTGGCGCTTTGCCGGCAGCAGGCGCCTTTTGTACAGGCGGAACAAGCGGGACCGGATCGGTATCTCCGCTCAGTTGAACACCCCATGCGACCCGAGCCGAAAAGACCAGGATGACGGCTGCTCCAACTTTTCTATTAGTTGGTTTTTTAATCATGAACACTCCCATCGCTACTTGCAACCGTTATGACAGGGTAAGCTTTCAATTTCCCTTCCGGAGCATTGCAAATAGCTTTCGGAAAATTAGGTGGTTACCCGCATGGAGTAATGAAACCGAAATGGCGCATTGATAGCTCCGCAGCGAGATAGCAGGATCGCATCGAAATGCACTCGTAGTGCCATGCCTTGTCGCTGGCCGGCCGGCGCGTGCGAGCGGTTTTTGGCGAGCGCTTTCCCATCAAATGGGGGTAAATGGAGGAAATGGCCGGGGCTATCTATTTCGCGACACGCTTATAACCGGCGTGCGAGATATATAGGTACCTGTATCTCAAGGAAATAGGAAATTCACATCGGAATCAATACAGATTGACCGATGACATTGAGAATTAAATCAAGTCGAGGACCGTGAAAGAAATAATCCTAGCTTTCCTTGATCTCGTTTATTTCATCAGTTCGCGCGGGAAACATCGGCCTTCAGGCCGGTGAGGGATAGCGCGCGACGCGAAGCGTCGCCCCTGTGCCCGCTCTCCTTCGTGGAT
>NZ_BAAILO010000099.1:0-61322 GCF_054589115.1 Cupriavidus sp. 8B
ATCTCGATTTCAACAGTCATCTCGGCGGTCAACTCGCTAACGCTCTCGCCGGCGCTTTCCGCACTCCTGTTGCGCGGCCATGATGTCCCGAAGGACTGGTTGTCGCGCGGGATGGACCGCGTTCTGGGCGTGGATTGCTTGTGAGTCAACCCTAGAGACGGTTAGCCCAAGACAAGCGTGGAGTCACGCTGCCGTCTTCGATACCGTCAGCTTGGGCGTGCGCTTCGGCGCACGCCCAGTGCGCTCGCCTGCCATCGTCACTCGCGATGGCAGGCTCGCCAACTACTGGTTTTCGAATCGGGATCCACGCGCCATGATTCGGTGACCTATTCGCTCCGCAATTCGAATGGACATCGACATCAGAAGGAAATCAAATGGAAAACATCGATAGAAAAGCGTATCGCTACCGATTCACCGGACACGAACACGTATTCCACAACGTGTCGGCAGTCAGGGCGCTGCCCGGCATCTTGCGGTTGTTTGGATATCAACGCGTATTCGTAGTCTGCTCAAGATCGATCAATACGAAGACGCAATTCATCGAACAACTCAGGGAATGCCTGGGCGGGCAATTGGTGGGCCTGACCGACGACGTGGGCGAACATTCCCCGCTGTCCAATGTACTGGAAGCGGCGAGACAGGCCAGGGATGCACGGGCGGACGTGCTGGTCTCTGTCGGCGGTGGATCGGTCATGGACATGTGCAAGGCGATGCAGCTTTGCATCTCTGAGAATGCATACGAAAGGGCCAGGCTGCTCGAGCTCCAGTTCGTTCTGTCAGAGGATGGCACCGAGATGCTGACGACTTCACACGCACCTCACGCGATCCGCCAAATCGCGATCCCCACCACGCTAGCCACATCCGAGTGGACGCCGGTCAGTACGCCCATCGACGACGAAACCCGTCTGAAGGCGCGCTTTGTCGTGCCCAACGGGTCACCACAGGCGATCATCTACGACCCGGAGCTCCTCCAACAGACACCCGCGCGCTTGCTGATGTCGACAGGCATTCGCGGACTGGATCATGCAATCAATACCGCCTGCTCTTCATCGACACATCCGTTTGCCAGCCTGCTGGCGGAGAAGGCCATTTTGCTCTATATGGAGAACCTGCCTCTTCTCAAGGAGGGGGGTAAGCTCGAGGCATTCACCCATTGTCAGTTGGCGACCTGGTACACAGGGATGGGACAGATGTCGGTTCCCCATGGCTTCAGTCATTGGATGGTCCACATCGTAGGGCCGTACGGAGGCGTGGCGCACAGCGATGCGGCCTGTGTGCTGATGCTGGCCCAGGCCAGGTGGCTGGAAGGCTGGGCGGTGCCCCAGCATGATCGGCTTCGCATTGCGCTAGGGCAGCCAGAGCGACCTTTCCACGAGATTCTCCACGAGCTTCTCTTGCGACTGGACATGCCGACGACTCTGGACGATCTTGGCCTCGCGCGGCAACAGGTCGACGATATGATCGTGCCTGCGCTGAACCATCCGATGGTGACGCGCAACAACATCAGGCCGGTCGAGACTGAAGCGGATTTGCGTTCGATCTTGTCTATGGCCTGGAGGGCGTGATCGTCATCGTTGCAGCGCGTCCATGCTGGCCGACCGGTTAGCCATCGCGGCCGTGCAAGGGGTCCCCGTGGCAGTATCACATACCGCGGGTTCCCAGGTTGCCACCGGCGCCAGCGGTCCTGGGAAACCTCGCATCGAGATCTTCAGTTCGCACGCGACTCCGCCGCTCAACTCCGTGCTGCCGCTGACGGAGCACTCGGGCCTCGCGCAGCGTTGAACTGATGTGTCAGCGACGACTTTGGCTGGTCGAAGACAAGCCAACCGCTAACATGGACGTAAGCTCCAGACTTTAGGATGAGCTTGCGCAACGGATACGCCACTGCACCCAGATCAGTCTCCAGGCGCATGGCCACAGCTGGTTTTGGCTGTGCATCAGCCAAACTTGTGGGCGCTACGCCAGCTGCGTCGGGAAGCTCGACGCTGTCGATGGCGCGACCATGCACGATCTTGTTCGAACCGGTGGATAGCTGGGGCGCCAGTTTCCACGTTTACTCCTCTAGCCATGAAAATCGACCCTGTCTCGCTCAAACTGTTCCTTGCGGTCGCGGAGCTTGGCACCATTGCCGCAGCTGCAGAGCGGGAGCATATTGCCGCCTCAGCCATCAGCAAGCGCATCAGTGATCTCGAGGACGTCCTCCGCGCGCAACTGCTGGAGCGCAGCAACAAGGGCATCGTCCCCACGCCCGCGGGCATCGCCTTGCAGAACCTGTCTCGTAGCGTCATCAACGACCTCGACAATATCTTCACGTTGATGCACGACTACTCCAGCGGCACACGAGGACTGGTGCGCATCTTCGCCAACGTGTCGTCGATTACGCAGTTCCTTCCCAACGACCTGCAAAGCTTCACCGAGAAGTATCCGTTGGTGCAACTGAAACTGGAGGAACGCATCAGCAGCGAGATCCTGCGCGGGGTGGCCGAGAACGCGGCGGATATCGGCTTTTATGCGGACCTCGGGGGGCAGCCACAGAACGTGATCACGCAGGCTTACCGCGAGGATCAACTGGTCGCTGTCCTGCCCGTCGGCCATCCGCTTGGAATTCGCAAGTGGCTGACTACGCCGGATTTGCTGGAGCACTACCTGATCGGCCTGCAAACCGGCAGCTTCATCAACCTACAGCTGATGCGCACCGCCGGCCAACTCGGCGTTCCGGTCAAGTTCCGCATGCAGGTCAATAGCTACGACGCGGTTTGCCTGATGGTCGAATCCAAAATGGGAATCGGCATCCTACCCAAGAGCCTGGCGCAGCGCTACGCCAGGATACTCAGGATCCGGCCAGTTGGACTCAAGGAGCCTTGGGCGTGTCGCAAGCTCAATCTATGCTTTCGGTCCTACGATAGCCTGCCGGTAGCCGCACGGTTGCTCGTGGACCACCTGTGCCCATCGGCCCGTATGGCGGCAGGCGCCGCCAGCCCGCACCCGGACTAGTCGACGGTGGCGCCGGCTGCCCTGACGATGGCCGACCAGCGCGGCAACTCTTCGCGGATCAGCGCCTCGAACTGCGGCGCGCCGGACGGGAATGGTTGGCATCCCTGGCGTGCCAGCGTGTCACGCACATCGGGACTGTCAAGTACCTTACTCAGTGCAGCCCGCAGGCGGGACACTACGACGGGTGGCGTGCTGGCCGGCGCAAAGAGTCCATACCAAGGCGTGGCGCCAAAGCCACGGAGCGTCTCTCCCACAGTCGGCACCTCCGGCATGGAGGGCAGCCGCTTCTCGTTGGTCACGGCGAGCACCTTCAGTTTGCCTGCTCGAATGAAGGACAGTGCTGATGGAAGGCTCTGTACCGACAAGGGCACCTGACCGCCCACGACATCCGCCACGGCAGCGGAAGCGCCTTTGTAAGGGATATGGACGAGCCGGATGCCGGCGCTGTGCTGTAGCATTTCACCGATCAGATGATTCAGGGTGCCGTTGCCTGCCGACGCATACATGATCGTGTCCGGCTTCGCGCGCGCCGCGTCAACCAGTTCCTTGACATTGTTCGGCCCGAACGAAGGATTGGCGACGAGTACGTACCCCGCGGTCGCAACGCTGCCCACCGGCGCGAAATCTCTTACCGGATCAAAGCCCGTGCGTTTGTAGAGCGCAGGATTGATGACATGGGCGCTGCTAACGGTGAACAACAGCGTGTAGCCATCGGCGGCCGACTTCCCCACGTATGCCGTGCCGATGTTGCCGCCGGCGCCCGGCCGGTTCTCGACGATGAACTGCCGCCCGAATTGTCCGGACAGCTTTTGGGTGACGATGCGGGCGATGGCATCGTTGGCTCCGCCTGGCGCCTGGGGAACCACCACGGTCACCGGCTTGGACGGATACGATTCCTGGGCCGCCCATGCCGTTGCCACACTGAACGCAAGGAAGGTCTGCAAGAGTTGTCTGACTGCCATTTTTTTGTCTCCTTTCATGGAAATGGTCACCGTTTGCACCGTCACACGGCACGCCCCGACGCCTTCCTTCATGGTGAATGACTGGCAGTCTTCTGCAAAACAGCATTTCGCGATCCCACCATCGCGAATTCAGATGGCTAGTACGACATCCCCTAAATAGGTTTAATAATTATCGGGCTGCAAATACGGCTGCAGGAGCGCGACGACCACCTGGGCCATCTCATCGAGCGAGCCTGCGCCTGGCAACGGTTCCCAACGTCCGCTATGGCTGCGAAAGGCGGCGCCATAACGATTGCGGCCGAGCTCGGTCAGCCGGGCCACCACGGTCGGCTCCTCATCGTCCAGACGTTTGATCAGCAGGTGACGCCCGTAGGCTTGCGTGACGATCTGCTCGTGGCCGAGCAGGCTGCGCAGTTGCCGCTGCAATTCGGCAGCGTAGTGTTTGGCGGGTAAAGCTGACATGTCGATCCTTGATTACGATGCGCCGGTTTGCAGCGGATAGCCCCGGAAACTCCATTTGAACGGGCGTGCCGCCTGATTGTGCGCGCGGACAAACTGCTCGGTGCGTTCGCGCAGGTGCGCGGTGCTGGTGTGGCTCGCATGGCGCAGCACCCGGCGCGTGTAGCGGGCAAACCAGAGTTCGATCTGATTGACCCAACTCGCGTGCAACGGCGTGAAGTGGAAGTGGAAGTGGAACCGCTCATCGTGCCGTGCGTTGAACGCCTGCCAGACGGCCTGGGCGCGGTGCGTGTTCAGGTTGTCCCAGACAACGTGCACCTGTTTGCCCGGGTAGGCGGTGGCCACGCGCTCCATGAAGGCCACCAGATCGTCCTGGGTGCGCCGCTCCCGGCAATCCGCCAGCACCTGTCCGGTATGCACATCCAGCGCGGCAATCAACGCCTGGGTGCCGTGGCGAACATACTCAAACTCACGCCGACGCAACCGCCCCGGCGCGGGTGCACGTCCCGGGTGCTTACGCTCGACGGCCTGAATGCCGGTCTTCTCGTCAATACTGAGCACCACCGCGTTTCGAGGCGCCTTGCGGTACAGTTTGCAAATCCCGGTGACCTTCTCGCGAAAGGCCGGGTCTGGGCTGTGTAGCCATTGTTGGACCCGGTGCGGACGCACGTCGCCGGCCTGCAGAATACGCTGCACCTGGCTGCGGCTGATCTGCCCGACGACGCCGCGCGCCACGGCGCGCGCCACAATCTCGTCGAGCGTGGGCGTGACCCGTCCCTCAGGTTCCTGCGTTTCACACGCCAGCGCGATCAACTGCAGTCGCGTTTCCTGCGTGATACGTGGCGGACGGCCACTGCGCTCGCCCTCGCGAATGCCTTTGGCACCTTGCTGGGCAATGCGCTTGCGCCACAGGCAGACCGTTTGCACCGATACGCCCAGTTCCTGCGCAATGACCGTATTGGCGTGGCCCTCGTGGGCCCACAACGCGATTCGCGCGCGCATCACATCTCGCTGCGCAGCCGTCTTGCGCTCGATCAGCGATAGCAGTTCCTGTCTTTCTTTGTTCGCCAGCTTCACTGGCGTTGCATGGCGGCCTTGGCTCATCCCGCCATGATATCCGAGGCGATTAAATATTCAAGCTATTTACGGGATGTAGTACTAGCTTGTACGTCAGATGCTCTCGGCCGAAAACTGCGCTGCTGAATTCGCGATTGAACACATCGCGCACGATGGCCAAGTACAGCTAGCCTTCGCCGGTCCAGACGTCGGTCATGCCCGCAGCAGGCGGCATGAATTGCGTTCGAGCCGGCGTGGCGCGATCGGCAGCGCCCTATCAACATACCGCGCCACCAGAGCAACTCTTCGCGGCATCGAAATCGGCTTTGAACCGCCTTCTGGTGCCAGGAGCGATGAGACCAAGACTGCTTCCGTGCCTTTCCGCCTCACGTTTGAGAGGCCCTGGCTCTGGTCGGAATGCCCACGAGTCCGGAGGCGAAGACCACACCCAGGATGACCGCCACCGCTCCGACCAGTTGCCATGCGTTGGGAGGCACACCCAGCACGGTCGAGACCAGCATCGTGAAGACCGGGGCGAGATTGAAGAAGATCGAGGTCCGCGCCGCGCCGATCTGGTGGATGCCGCGGAACCACAGCAGGTAAGCCAGCAAAGAGCCGCCAACGGCGAGGTACAGCACGGCCGCATGGATGTTGGCGGGTGTTGCGGTCAGGCTCGCCAGCGGATGCTCGAACATGAAACCGAGGACGATCAGGCCGATGGTGCCGAACAGCATCGAGAACGTGGTGTTCTCCAGCGGCGTGGCCTGCTTGACGAAGCGTCGGGTGCCCACCATGTTGGCGGCCCAGGCTAGACTGCCGGCGAGGATGATCGCATCGCCCCGCGCCACCTTGAGCGCGAGCAGCATCTGTACATCCCCGCGCGTGATGACCAGCCCGACGCCGAGCAGCCCGAAGAACAGGCCGATGGCGCGCCCGGTGTCGATGCGCTCGTGCTCGAAGACCACGGCAAGAAGCATGGTCCACAGCGGCGTAGTGGCGAGAATCAGGGCGCCATTGATCGGCGTGGTCGTTTGCAGGCCAAAGAAGGTGGCGAGATTGAAGGCGGTAAAGCCAAGCAGCCCGAGGCCCACGTATGCCCACAAGTTTTCGCGCAGCACGCTGAACCGAAGCTTGCCTTGCAGCCCGAAGATCAACAACAGCAGGGTCGTCGAGATCAGGAAGCGCTCGATCGATGCGCCGATCGGCGTCATATGCCGGATGATCAATGCGCCGGCATTGAAGTTGGTACCCCAGAAGAAAGTCGAAACAATGATGCCGACGTAGGCGAGGCTGTCTGGCTGGCGCATGGCTGATTTCCTGTTTCTTTGCGTGCGCCATGCGGGCCTCGGGCCGGTCTGGGCAAGCATGGTGGACGATGGCCGGCGGCAAGGCGGAGGAGTTGCTCGGTAATTCCCGCCCTGCGACGGCATGAGTGCCATTTTGCGAGCTTTCTAACCTGTGTAAAATTCCCTAATTATTCACATTAGTTGTGAGAAATCACCCATGTTCGACTGGGAGGATCTTCGCCATTTCAGCGTCTTCGCGCAGGAAGGCTCACTATCCGGCGCGGCACGGCGGCTTAAGGTGGACCACGCCACGGTGGCCCGGCGCATCTCGGCGCTGGAGGCATCGCTTTGCCTCAAGCTGGTTGACCGGCGTCCGCGTGCCTATCTGCTGACCGGTGAAGGCGAACGCGTAGCCGCGCTGGGCGCACGCATGGAGCAGGAATCGTTCGCGGTGGAACGTACGGCGGCGGCCGGGCAGACCGGCGTCAGCGGCAATGTCACTATCAGTGCGCCGCCTTCGATGGCTGCGGCGGTGATCGCGCCCCAGCTAGGCCGCTTGCGCGAACAGCATCCGGCTCTGCGCATCTGCCTGACGGGGACCACGCACATGGCCTCGCTGTCGCGGCGCGAGGCCGATCTGGCCGTACGGCTGACCCGGCCCAGCGAAGGCGATCTGGTGGTGCGCAAGCTTGGTGTCGTCGCGTTTTCGCTCTTTAGCTCCCCCAGCTACCTGAGTGCCACCACGCCATCCGACTATGGCTTTATTGCCTACGACGACAGCATGGAGGGCTCGCCCCAGCAGGATTGGCTGAAACAACAAGCGGGAAGCCGGCCGATCGTGATGGTCAGCAACGAACTGGAAATCCAGGCCGCCGCGGCGCGTGCCGGTGTCGGCATCGCCGCGCTGCCGGATTTCCTGTGCGACCGGGACGATGGTCTCCAGCGCGTGAGGAGCAACGGCAAGCGCTTTGAACGCGAGATCTGGCTCGCGGTCCACGCCGACATCCGGCGTGCTCCGCGGATCCAGGCTGTCATGCAGTTCCTGGGATCATGCTTCACGGAAAACGCCAGCCTGGCGTAGTTGCGCCGTACGCTGGTAAGTTGCTCTTCAAGCGCGGCGTGATTGTGACGTACGAGACGATCCGATGCTGGCGCGACACATTCGGGGCGGGCTTGCTCTGCGGGTGAAAGCAGCGCGTGCAAGCAGGGGCCGGTTGATGGCGAAGTGCTGCCAGCGCTGGAGCGCCCGATCTGCTGGGATTATGTGCTGCAGTCCGGAGTGGAGGACAAGGAAGCGCTTGACGCCTACCTCTTCCATCCACTGCACCAGGCGCAGGTGGCGGACCTGAAACCCTACTTCGAATGGGCGGCGGTGGATTACATAACACCAGCCGTCAGTGGCTTGACTCCCGCCTAAGCGGGAAGATACTTGATCAGAACAGCTGTCGACGGGGCGTTGAGCTTTTTCAAAAGCTTTGCTCAGAAGGACCTCGACAGTTCGAGAGCTAATGCCAAGGACTTTTCCCATCTCCTTGGCAGTCTGATTCTGGATCACCAGGCCACGCGCGAAGAATCGGCCGTGCACGAGAATGCGCATCAGCTCGCTGCGGCCGTCGAATTGGACATGGGGGACTGGTGGCAACCCACCGCCGGCTCCTACTTGGCCAACGTACCCAAGGCTCGACGGATGGAGGCGGTTCGCGAGGCGGTCAACCAGGAACCCGCCGCAAGCATTGCCACGATGAAGAAAGAGGCCATGGTCTCAGTTGCTGAGCAGCATCTGGAGGGCCGTCGCTGGCTCCCGGCAGTATTGCGCCGCCCCGCTGCTGCCAAGGAGGTCCTGCAATGACCGGCGACACCATATTACAGCCCTGTCTGAGTGTTCTCGACGCAAGCCTTTGCGTAGGCAATGGCTTCGCGCATCGCCTCTTCCCTGCTACTGAATTGGGCTTTGATCTTGTGCCGCAAGCCAGGGATGAACTCATTCGTGTGATCGATCTTCCGCTCGAACAATACCGATGCCTGCCAAATCCCGGTATGCGACTCCCAGACCGTGCAGTGGCAGTGGTAATCCCCTTCTTCGACGAAGATATGGTTCGACATAGCAACCTCCCATCGTTTCAGATGGATCGTGGAGTGAGCAGAAAGCCGCTATTCATTCTCCTTTCCCTCACCCAAGCCAAACAGCCGCACAGTGTTCTGGTGTCGTCGGAGAGCTACAAGCGCCAAGCACAGACCTGCGATAGAAAGTCCCAAGGCCCAGCCGATAGTCCGTCGCATCTTCGCAGCCTGCTCTGCCTGGTAACGAGCGTCCGCCGCTATGCGCACGGCCTCCCAAAACTCGGTTTCTTGGTTGTCGTCCTCGACTATCGCCATTTCCGCCTCCCTGTATGGATGTCGGAGAGCCATATGGAGGAAATCCTAGCATGAAGCACCTGACCACGCAGACCATCGACGGCGAGGCCGGCGCGATTCTCTCCGACTGCGAGCAGTACCGCTATCGCCTCTGGCGCGAGTGGGACCGTACGCAGCCAGCCCTGGGCTTCATCATGCTCAACCCGTCGACGGCAGACCACCGGGTCAACGACCCGACGACCACCAAGTGCCTGCAGCGCGCGCTGGCCGGCCTGCGCCCCTGGGTTGCCAAGCGCCGGTTTCTTGTTGGGGCAGAAATTTGGCGATTAATTGCATTTTAACAATCGGGCAGACGCTCGCAAGGGATACTCGGCTCTTCCGATAGAGCAGTTGCTTTGTCTCCTGTTTTTGGCCCCCGCCTAACGCGAGCCCTTGATTAGCGCAGCAAGGGCACCTGGAAAGCGAGTCAAGGTCGAGTTGGAACCAACCTGATCGCGATCCAAGCCTTGGCCCAGAGAAGCCCGCCTGGCTTTTGTCGCCCGCACTTCTTTCTATGCTGAATGCCCTCGGAACGATCCTAACCTTCGACGGCCCTGGGCTTGCAGCCGCAAGACTCACGCTCTGACGTTCCGATCCCAGTTTCAGGAACCCGTCCACTAAGCCCCGCACACAAGCGCTCGCGAGACTGGACTGGTGGTGGACGAATCGCTCTCCAGCGCCCGCTTCGCTTTCAGTCACTGCAGCCCGTCCGCCGAGCGTCGGACTTGCGGTCCTGATATTCAGAGGCAAAGCCGAGCTGACTTCGAAGCCGGCCCCGCTTTGCGCGTGGTGCTTGGCGACGTGGTGGATCTCGCTTGAGTGTGCGGCTTCCTGGCTAACCATCCGCGCTGACTTGCGCGAGATATTGACTCCTCCCGGCAAGTCGTGCACGAAGCTAGCCCATGGAAATCTTGAATGTCCTCCCCCCGCCAAATCTTCCCACGAACGTCTTGGATAGCCGAACTTCCTCCGGCATGGATTCGAGCTCCGCGAGCGAAAAATCGCAGTGATTAGAGAGGCCGAGCCGGCCAGCGGTGATGAGTACCGCCTTGGTACATCCATCCGCGCGAGCGCGCGTCAGTATGCTGCCGACAAGGTGCGTCGCAATTTGATGACCACGATACTCTTGAAGCACACCAACGGACCGCACAACAACCGTCTCTCCATATTGCTCGGCGCAAGCACAACCGACTACCCGCTCATCTAATACAGCGAGATGAAAGAAGCGCAATGCTTGATCGACGACATCGTTAGGCAATCCACAACACTCAAGAACATCCACGATAGCAGGCCAATCCGTTTCTCCTGCCACTCGAATCTGCACGCTTCTCATCATTTCCGGCATCTCCTCGTGTCGTACGCGAGCTGAACGCAGAAAACGTTTAGCAATTCGATTCCTAAAGATTGCGGCTTCTAGGTTAACACTTCCGCCAAGCTAGTGGATAGCGGGAAAACCCAGATACGTCTCCCGGATGATCTTAGCCGGAACAGAGATAGCTTCTGTGAATACAACCCTCCCGGCCTATTCTTCTCCCGTCACGAAAGGCGCGATAGCAGCTGAATGGGTGAAATCAATGCGAGTTACCAAGTGCAGAATGCGGAAGACCCTCGAGGCAAAGGCATCCAAGCTGGGCGACTATATTTTCGCCGGGCGCTTGATGCGGGAAGTGGATTCGGTATGGACAGAGTAAACACCCCCCTGGCATCCCATTGGCTACCCCCAGCGCGTATCCATACATTGGCCGCGCCGGCGAGGTTTCCGCCTGGTCGCCGCTGATGCGGCCACTCCCCACCTGCTCCTGAGCCGCCGGATGAATTAGAATTCCTCCTCATGCCGTGAACGGTCACATTATTCTGGGTGTTGAAGTCGATGCAACTCGATATCTTTGCTCACAGCCGCGATGTGATGCTACGCAATGATGTTGCCGACGCCCTGCAGCGCCGCGATGCGGTTGCTGCGCGTGGTGCGTTGCAGCTATTGCTCAGCGAGTGTCCTTCCGACGATCTTCTCCCTGCCCTTAGTACGCTGACTCGGGCCCTCGAGGATCAAAGGCCAGCGCGTTTTAGCGACCACGATGCACTACGACGTGCGCATGGCGAGATAACCCGCGAGGTCGTGCCGGCTGCTGCCCGCGTGTTTGGTGACACTGCCGGCAGCGCATGGCTCGTGCCGCTTTGGCGAGCGCTCGCGCACGCAGCTGAGCACCTGCCGTTGTGCCGCAACGAGCACGATGCCCATGCAGCGCCCTTGTGGATCAAGGTCGGGGACTGGGTCGGGGCACAAGAAGCCGTCGCACGTATTGCATCGTGGCGCCGCATTCCAACGACGCTTTGCTGGATGGCAGAGGCGCAATATCACCAGCACGGACTGGAAGCCATCTGGCCGCTGTTGGCCGAGCTCGCGTGGCTTTCGGCAAGCCGTCTTGACGAATTGATGCACCGCCTAAAGGACTCCTGTCTGACTATGCTGCGCAAGACGTTCGACTCTCGCTTCGAGGGCGATGGCGCCGTCGAGGATCTGGTGTGGTTTCCCGCCTGGGCGTTGATCGAGAAGCCTGGCCTCGCGAACCTGCTGCGTCAGACACAACAGTCGACTCAAAGCTCGCCTGAGCGTGCGATGCGCCTGCTGCTCGAACTGCTGAACCTGGAGCGGCACGGTCGCCACCATGAGCTAGTTGAACGGCGCAAGGAATTGCGCGGTTTGCAGCCGGCGCTATTTGCTGCATACATGAGCACCCGATAGGGTTGGGTCGCACAATTCCCTCGCGCAACCGGGGCGCGGAGCAATTGGCCTAGCGCGATAGCAACCTAAGCAGCGGCCAGCGCGGCGTTGCAATGACGCCCGGCCCTGTTTGGGCCCGGGCAAACCAGCTTACTGCAGATGCTGCCCACCGTTGATGGCAATATTTGCGCCAGTCAAGAAGGCTGCTTCGCGCGAGCACAAATACACGACCAACGCAGCGACCTCCTCAGGCTCACCCAAGCGGCCAACTGGGATGTGTGGAATAACTTTGGTGTCCAGGATCTCCTGGGGTACAGCCATCACCATCCTTGTTGCGATGAATCCGGGCGAAACGGTGTTGACGGTCACACCATTCTTGGCGACCTCGAGCGCCAACGACTTCGTGAAGCCATGCATGCCGGCCTTGGCTGCAGCGTAGTTGGTTTGGCCAAAACCGCCCTTCGAGCCGATGATGGATGACACATTGATGATGCGCCCCCAGCCGCGCTTGACCATCTCATCGCACACCGGCTTTGTCATATTGAACACCGAATCGAGATTGGTCCGCATGACCGCATCCCAATCGACTTTTTCCATCTTTCTGAAACTCGCGTCTCGCGTAATCCCTGCGTTGTTAATCAGAATATCGATTGGACCTATCTCCTCTCGAATCTTTCCGACACATTCCTGACACGACTCATGATCCGCAACGTCAACAGGATAGGCATGGAATCGGCGCTCTTCCGCCGCCATCCGCTCCAGCCAGCTTGCGACGCCGGCGTTGCTCGGGGAATGGGTCACAACCACCGTACAACCTGCGTCCTGTAGTTTGGTACTGATAGCCTCGCCCAGCCCACCCATGCCTCCCGTTACCACGGCAATCCTCTTAGTCATCTCCATCCCTCTATGTCGCTTGCGACGTTGCCCGCCGCGCGGCCAGCCAACAGCGTGTCGCAAGTCTTTTATTGTTCCGCAGCACCGCAATGATGCACGGCACTGCGGCTTCCATAGCGAGTTACGCCTTAGCTGCCCGGGATGTCTGCGCCATGCGATGCTGCACGACCTTGGCCGCTGCATCTGCGGCGGTATCGAAACTGTTCTCAGCAACCTGCACCGCTTGCTTGGTCGTCGACTGCACGGTTTCGTACAACGTAGTAGTTGCATTGATAGCGGTTTGCACGGCAGCGAACACCGCCTCGGAGCCCGCGGGTCCGGCGTTTCCAACGCTTTCCACTAGGCTCTGGACTCCACGCTTGTTGGCCTCGTAGTGGGCTTCGGCGACCTTGTCGAACTCGGCCCTTGTAGACGCCGCGATCTCGAGAAAATGGCGGCGATACGACAAGGACTTTTCGGCCACGGGTTGCAGCAGCTCGATTTGCAATGCCATCAACTCCTGTGGGTCTTTGACCGACAAGGCCCGCTTCATGCCTTCCCGTGTCTCTGCTAACGTGGACCTCATGGTTTGGAGATTCAGCTCAAGCAATCTCTCAAAGCCATCGAAGGCCTTGCTCGTCAGACCAACGAAGGTTTCGAGACTTGCCTTTTGCGCTTCCACGATTTTCTCTGGGGAAAACTGATTCATCTTTCATCTCCTTAGTGCGACCCCAGCCCTGCGCCGTCCGACGACAGCACATTTGAGACCGAGTTCGGTAAAAACGACCGCTGCATGGTAGGCGGTCTTGTGATGCATCTCGACTACCTAAAGCTTGAAAGCGCGACCGTTTCGGCAGGCACCTCCGACGAGCGCCGCGTCAGGTCTCATCGTGAGGCAGGCGCTGTCTGACAAGTTCTTCCACGGGAACGCCCGAAGGCCTTGAGGACAACATACCCTTGGAGGGCAACTCGCGGCCGTCTGCAGCTTGGGCCAAGCTTCTCGAGGGTGACGAGCTGATTTTCCAGCAGCGCCGCCACGTCTTCGACATCCAGGTCGACCTGGTCGGGGGTCTCGTTTACCAGTACGAGTGTGGCGAACTCATGGGGACTCAGCATCATCGTCTCCTAGACAAACGTCTATGTTTCCTGGGGACTACGACTGCAGTCTGTGGCAGCAAGCCTGGCTTGTGCCCCGACTCTCTTATCTCGCGAACGCGAGTTCTGGCTGGTGCGACGCTTGTCATCGCGCGTCGAAGGGCAATCTTACCTGTACACGACATTAGGTTCAATATACCTCGAAATCACATATGAAAATACCTAAGGTAGATTCTCGTCCATCTGCCGTACACGGGACGCGCGTTCCCAAGTGCCCGCATAGCTATCACAGTGTGATACACCCCAAATCCGAGGAGAGAGAGACGTCATTGCGCCGCCTGAAACGAGGACCACCACCTACTCTCTCGAATGAACACCCAGTGCTGATTGGGCGGGATGGGTTCGAAGGCAACCGGCCAGGACACCCGCGGCCAAACATTTCGCTCTTGCCTCGTCCTCTTGGACCACGAAGCGCGCGACTCTCGTGGAAAACCCCAGCAAGCGCGTCTTGGCTATAGTCGCCAGATTCAGTTATGCTTGTCGTCGCAGAACGCACTCGGAAGAGTAATGTTGCTCACATTATTCTCACGTTCTGCAATGGCTTCTATTCAGCGATGCGAGGATGAGATGGCGACGGGAATCGTGAAGTGGTTCAACAACGAAAAGGGCTTTGGCTTCATCACGCCGGATGGTGGCGGCAAGGATTTGTTTGCACATCACACGGAAATCCTGGGCACTGGATTCAAATCGCTGGAAGAAGGCGCCAGAGTCGAGTTCGAAGTCAAAGAGGGTCCGAAAGGTCTACAGGCTTCCAAGATTCGTGCCCTTTAGTCGCTCGCGCGCATAAGCAACAATCCAGAAAAGCCCTTCGCATGTAAGGGCTTTTTTGTTTCAAACGCCATCATGGGGGCTGCCTAACAATCGCTTACAGATAGCGGCCATGTTCGATGACAGCCTCATTGAACTCGTACGTCTGCGCTGGCGCGCGGGCATCCTGATTACAGAATAGGGTGGAAGCGCTAGTGCTGCCCCCGGGCCACCACTGAGACGGCACTTTTCACCTGCAGCCAAGCATTGGCTCCCGGCATCGTCCAGCGCATATGCCCATTTCTCTTCATGCTCCGTCACGGTCCATCAAGGGTGGTGCAGCCTGGTGTGCCATCCGCTTGCGCCAGTCCGTGGCGCTGCAGCCAAAAGCGGTGTGGAACCAGTGGCTGAAGCTGCTTTGCGCCGAAAAACCCAGCAGGCTGGCGACCTCGGCGACCGGCAGGTCGCTCTCTTTCAAGTGGCGCATTACCAGTTCCGAGCGCACCTCGCTAAGCAGGGCTGAGAATGTCAGCCCCTCCGCACTGAGGTAGCGGTGCAGCGTGCGGCGATCGATGCGAAGAAGAAGCGCCACCTGCTGGGTAGTGCAGCGTCCTCCCGGGAGCAAGGCCAGGATCAGTTCCCGGCATGATTCGCGGAGGCCTTCGTCGCGGCGCCGCAGCGCCGCCTCAAGGTAGTCCCGCGCGAAACGCGCGGCGCCCGGATTGTCAGGCGTGCGCGGCAACTGCAGATCGGCCGCCACGCAGACCAGCCCGTTGAATGGCTGATTGAACTTCGGGCTGCGGCCGAAGAAGGCGCGGTGCGCCGACGCGTCGACCGGCGGGCGATGCGTGAAGCAAACCTCCAGCGGCCGCCACCGGGGCCCGATCAGCTCGCGCAGGGTGCGGAACTTCACGCCGACCGCTAGTTCCATTGCCTGCCGCGTGGCCAGTCCGGGGCTGGGCAGAAGATCTTCGCGGATGATGACGGCCTGCCCGGCATCCTCGATGCGGGTGATCAGCGTGGCGCTAAGCAGCTTCAGGTAGCGGCACAAGGTATCGAGCGCCTGCCGCGGGGTAGGCTCTTCCTTCAGCACCAGGCTGATGGGCCCCAGGTTAGAGAAGCTGCGCCGCGCCGCCAGCCGCAGGGCAAGGTCTTCCACGCCGGTAGCGCGCGCGGTGACTTCGAGCAATTCGCGCACAGCGTGGCTGGGGATGAGCGTCTCAGGGTTTTCGAGCAGCCGCGCTGACAACCCCACCCCTCGCAGGAACGCGTAGGGATCGCGCCCGAGCGACTCCATCAGCTCGATGTAGCCGTTCAGGCTGGCACTGCGAATCAGTTTACCGACGTGTTGCATAGGTTCCGCGAACGCCCCGGAGCACCACGACGACTGGTAACGAAGGCGAGGAACGGTGCGCGGGCACGCACACAGGCGGGTCAAAACGCGACGGCATGTTTTCCTTTCAGTTGCAGCATGTCGCGCGTTTCATCAGGCGTCGCGACTTCCAGATTCAGCAATCTCAGGATCGAGACAATGCGCTGCACTTGCTGCGCGTTGCCCGTGGCGAGCCGACCCGGCCCATCCCAGAGCGAGTCCTCGAGCCCTACGCGGACGTTTCCGCCCATCGAGGCGGGCATGGAGGCAAGCGGAATGCGTTTGCGGATCGGGCTGCAAATCAGAGCACTTCCGTTATGACTGTACATTGGCCGCGGCACGGCTGTTTTCCAGATCTTGCAGCTGTCGCCACATCACCTTGCCCGTGCTGGACTTGGGCAATGCGTCGACGAATTGCACCACCCGTGGGTACTTGTAGGCCGCCATGTTGCTCCTGGCCCAATTGATGATCTCTTCCGGTGTGGTTTCCTTCGCGGTGGACTTGAGCACCACCAAGGCTTTCACAGTCTCCCCGCGGTAGGCGTCACGCGAGCCGATGATGCAGGCATCCTGCACGGCGGGGTGCTTGTAAAGCAGGTTCTCGACTTCGGAGGGCCATACCTTGAAGCCGGACACGTTGATCATCCGCTTCAGGCGATCAGTGATGAAGTAGTAGCCGTCCTCATCCACGGTGCCCAGATCGCCTGTCCGGAAGTAGCTCCGTCCTTCCAGTTCGATGAAAGCGTCCCCGGTAGCATCTGGCTTGCCCCAATACCCCTTGAATACCTGCGGTCCGCTGACGATGATTTCACCGACTTCCCCGACCGGCAGTACCGTGAGCGTCGTCGGGTCGACCACGCGGGCTTCAGTGTTGAAGGTCGGCAGACCGAGACATTGCTGCTTAGGCCGATGGCTCGGATTGTTGTGTGTGGCGGCCATTGTTTCCGACAGGCCGTATCCTTCCAGGTAACTGAGCCCGAACTGTTGTTTCAGACGTTCCGCAACCGCTTGCGGCATGGCCGCCCCTCCCCCGCCAACGTGGCGCAGGGTCGTGAGATTGAATCGCTCAAGATTCGCGCTGGCAAGGAGGTCGATCACCATGGTCGGATTGCCCATCCAGTGGGTAACCCCATGCTGCGAGATGAGCTGGCCCGCAGCGTCGCGGTCCCAGCGGGGCAGCATCACAATCGTGGCCCCGCAGTAGATCGGTGCGTTCATGCCATGTTGCATGCCGCTCACGTGAAACAACGGCAGTACCGAAAACACAACCGATTCGGCCCCGCATGCCGACCAGAGGCAGTTACCGATCGCGTTATGCATGACGGATCGATGCGTATGGATGCAACCTTTGGGAGCTCCCGTGGTGCCGGAGGTATAGGGCATGACAGCCATGTCATCGACTTCGGCGTCATGCCGTGCAGGGACATACCGAGCCGCAAGCGCATCGGACCAAAGCGATACCTTGCCGGCAGCCCACACAGGCAGCTCATACGCCTGCGTCATCCACGCCGGCAGCGAAAGCCCGGCCGCAGCATCGACATCGGGTAGTTCGTCCGCATAGCGGGTCACCAGCACGCGTTGAAGATGGCCAGCCGACAGCAGGTCCGCGCTAATGCCCGTTTCGAAGGCGTCCGCTGCACACACGACCATCCGAGCCTCGCTGTCCGTCACGTAATGATGGAACTCGTCGGCCTTGTTCATTGGGTTGACCGGCACAACAACCGCCCCGGCGCGCAGGATTGCGTAATAGGCAACGATGAACTGCGGGCAGTTCTGCATATACAGCAACACCCGATCGCCTTTCCCGACGCCGGCTTCATGCTGAAGCCATCCGGCAATCGCCAAGGCTTGCGCATGCAGATCGCGAAAGCTGAGCGCATAGCCATAGCAGTGAATTGCGGTCTTGTGCGGGAAACGCTGCGCAGTGACTTCCAGGTTGTACCAGAGGGACGTTTCCGGCGACACAATCCCGGTGGATCCCTTGCCGGAATCTACGTGCGTCGGCGGAAAGTCCTGCCTTGTGTGCAACATCGCTTGCTCCCCCACGTCCTTGGCGCTCTGTCTGAGCCCCGGCCATCGCTTCGGCGTCTGAATCATCATTCGGGCTTGAAGTTGATCGAGCGCAACAGCTCGCCCTGACGTTCGGAGGATTCACGCACGTCTGCGGAAAGCTCTTCGCTGGTTGCCGGCGAACCGATCTCCATACCGAGGTCTTCAATCTTCTTCCGGATGTCGGGCGATTGCATCACCTTGAGCGTGGCGTCGCGCATCCTGGCCACCACGGCTGACGGTACGCCTGGCGCTGACCAGAGCCCCATCCAGCTGACTTCCTTGAGGGCGGGAAATCCCAGCTCGGCAAAGGTCGGTAGATCAGGAAGCGCGGAGATCCGCTTGGGGTAGGCAATGGCAAATGCCTTGAGCTTCCCTGCCTTGATGAATGGAAGCGAAGTTGCCGGACCGTCGAACATGAGCGGAACGTGTCCCCCCATTACGTCTTGCAGCGCAGGTGGCGATCCCTTGTAGCTCACGGTGCCCGTAGTCAGTCCGGCAAGACGATTGAATTGCACACCGATGGTCTGGCCACGCAAGCCGACACCGAAATTCGCATAGTCGACCTTACCCGGGTTCGCCTTGACATACGTGATCAGTTCGCCCAGGTTTTTCGCGGGCAGGCCAGGATTGCCGACGAGTACGAGGCCCTGCCGGGTAAGCTGTGTAATTGGAACTATGTCCTTGAACGGATCGTAAGACGTCTGCATGGTGTGGGGCACTTCCGAGGCAATACCCTTTTGAATCAACAGGAATGTGTATCCGTCCCGTGGCGCCGACAGCAGGCCATGGACGCCGATGGTTCCCGCTGCGCCGGCCTTGTTGTCGACGATCACAGCCTGTCCAAGCGGGCGTTGCAACTCATGCGCAAAGAGGCGCGCCACGATATCGGCCGTGCCGCCCGGAGGGGCACCAACGATGATCCGCACGGGCCTGGTCGGCCATTCGGCGGCATTCGCCGCTGGCGCGGTCGACAACAGTGGAACAAATGCAATCGTGAGCGCCAGGGTCTGGCGTGCAATCAGGGGGACGCGCTTCATCGCAGTTCCTTTCGTGGTGCCAGCGGCTTGCCGGCTGTGGTGGCGACTGGGTACTTCGGGCGGCAATGCCCCCGGGATCAGCCCGGGGCGAACAGGTGCGTCAGCCGGGGTGGGAACAACGGCGCGCACGGGGCAGCAGAGAGTCGTCGGGAAGCTGCATGTCTCACTCCAGGTGTTGATTGCGTTTCCTGGTTCCAGGGCCAACTTGCTTTGATGCAGCGGCCCGGCTCTGAAATGGCCTTCGACCAGATTCTGTGGGCTCACTCCTCCGGGCGCTTTGCTTCGCACGACAGAATCTTGCGGATCGCGACAATTGAGGTGCCCGGCACCACCCGGTCCAGACTTCACAAGGTGACTTCATGGGCGCGTTGGCGCGCAGCGCGCCTCTGATCTGGTACGCCGAGATCGCCCAGACCTTGGGCATCGTAGCCAGGGATGGCTCCATCGCTGGCGCTGGCACCTTGTCCCGAATAAGCAAATGAATGTCCCGGATTAGCAAGCGTTGATTGCGGCTGCCCCAGATACTCAGGCCACCGGATCAAAGCCGGATGACGCAGACATACGCATGAAGCGGATGGCCGGCGCCTGCATGACGCTGGCGGGCCGGGCCCCGCACAAGGCGCCCGGCGAATACCAGCCGGGCGACATCTCCTACCGAACCGACAACAGCCCTTCCCCTTGGAGAACCACCATGAATTTCCTCGACGGCCACCTCTTTCCCGAAAACCAGCAACCGCTGATCATTACGGCTGCGCCCTATGCACCTGGTTGGTTGCCTGCTGACTTTCCTGAAGACATCCCGGTCACGATGGAAGACCAGATCCAGAAGGCGGTGGACTGCTACAACGCGGGTGCCACGGTGCTGCACCTGCATGTGCGCGAACTCGATGGCCGGGGCAGCAAGCGCCTGTCCATGTTCAACGAACTGATCGCCGGCGTACGCAAGGCGGTGCCTGAAATGATCATTCAGGTCGGCGGTTCCATCTCCTTCGCCCCCGAGAACGAAGGCCAGGCCGCCAAGTGGCTGGCTGACGATACCCGCCACATGCTTGCCGAGCTGGAACCGACGCCGGACCAGGTCACGGTGACCGTCAACACCTCGCAGATGAACGTCACCGATCAGGCCGAAGATGCGGATTTCAGGGGCACGTCGCGCGCGAATCCCGCCATCTTCGACGCCTACAAGGAAATGACAGTGCCTGCGCAGCCAGGGTGGGTAGAGGAGCACGTCCGCCGCCTGACGGCCAAGGGCATTCAGAGTGCATTCCAGTGCTACAACCTCAACAGCTTTGAGTCGGTCGAGCGGCTGATGCGCCGCGGCTTCTACAAAGGCCCGCTGGTCATGAACTGGGTAGCAATTGCCGGCGGCATGGACACGCCCAGTGTCTACAGTCTCGCCAACTTCATTCGCGCAGTGCCCGATGGCGCGGTGGTCACGGTGGAAAGCAATGTGCGCAACGTACTGCCGGTCAACATGATGGGCATTGCCATGGGCTTGCACGTGCGCTGCGGCACCGAGGATTGTCTGTGGAACCAGTCGCGCACGGAGAAGATGAGCACCGTGAAGCAGATCGAGCAGCTGGTGGGCATCTCGCGCGAATTCGGCCGCGAGATCGCCACCGCAAAGCAGGCGCGCGAGATCTCCAGGATCGGCGTTTTCTTCGACACGGTGGAGGAATCTCTGCAGGAGAACGGCTTCGCGCCCAATCGCAACGGCGGCAACCAGGGCTTCCTGCGCAAGACGTTCTGAGCGCTGATCCGGGCGACGGGCGACGGGCGTTGCCAACTGGCGGTGGAACGCAGACCGGGCGAAGCAGGTGACATCTGCCAGGCGCAGGTGTTTACCCCAACTTCTATATAGGAGTCTTGACACAGCCCGTGCTCTTAAATACCTTCAGCTTCAGCAACGCCGCCGCCCAGTGACGAATTGCATGCGCCGTTGCTCCTCGCCGACGCGGCGATGGATTCAGTTGCCAAAAGATTCGCCCGAGTGATCATATGAGTACCCTGATTCGCAGCGCCCTCCTGGTCAAGTACTCCGAGATTGCCCGGACCCTGGGCGTCGACCCGGAGCGCATGATCCACCACGTCGGTGCCGACCGGACATGCATCCTTTCGCCGGACCTGCATGTTCCGGAATCATGGCTGGCGAAGGTGCTTGAATCCACCGAGCAGGCGTCCAGCTGCTCTTCCGTAGGCCTGCTGATGGCTGAGGCGTGGCGGCTGTCCGATTTCGGCCCCATCAGCCTGCTGCTCCAGCACCAGCCGACGCTGCGTCATGCACTGGGGCAGGTGGAGACATACCGTCATCTCCTCAGCGAGTCCGTCACTGTCCACGTTGAAGAAAGCGATGAGATCGCCGTCGTCCATCAGCAGCTGATTACGGAGAGGCCGAATCCGGGACGGCAGCCTGTCGAGCTTTCGGTCGGCGCGCTTCTGTCGCTGATGAAATCGATGCTTGGGGGACGGTGGAAGCCGCGGAGCGTACACTTCTCGCATCCTGCGCCCGCAAGTCTCCATATTCACCATCGACTGTTCGGCACAAGGGTCGAATTTGGCTGCGACTTTGACGGCATCGTATTGGACCGCCAGGACCTTGACCGGCCCAATCCGCTGGGCGACGTGAGCCTCTCGCGCTACGCCAAGGAGTTTCTTGACCATAGCTCGGTCGGCAGGCAGGTTTCCATGGCCTCCAATGTGCGTCGCACGGTCCACTTGCTTTTGCCGCGGGGGCGAAGCGGTATCGACCAGGTTGGCGAGAAGCTCGGACTGAGCGCCCGCACGCTGCAACGACGGCTTGAGCAGGAAGGCGAAGAGTTCTCCTCCCTGGTGAATGACGTCCGGCGTGGCTTGGCCAGCCGCTACCTTGGGGATCATCGATATCCCGTGTCCCAGGTCGCGATCCTGGTTGGGTTCTCCGAGGTAAGCACCTTCTCCCGCTGGTTCAGCGCGCAATTTGGCAAGTCGCCGACTCGCTGGCGAGGTGACCTGCTCCAGTGAGTGGGCTGGCCTCATCAATACCACGGCCCTCGCCCCGACCGGGCGATCCGCATCGATATCCAGGGCCCGGCACAACCCATCAATACCCCCAGTCTGACTGACGGCGGCCTCATTCACGGCTGTTGCCGGCATCCTTCGTCTGCCGGCACCTGACCGTAGCGCGCCGTTCGCTCGATTCCGACCAATGCATTCGTGCCTGACGCGATTGGCCAAGTTGTGGCGTGTCCTGCCAAGCGGCGGCGGGTGGAACTGCCGAGAATCCCTAAGCGTCACGGCTCAGGAGCACCGGTCGTCCATTTGTCAGATCTCCTGAGCCATTAAACAGGAGACAGGATGAAGGCAGTACGCGTTATACCAGGCGCCGACGGTGGCCAGCTTGAGGTGCAGGATCTTCCCGATCCAAATCCGGGTCCCAACGAAGTGTTGGTCCGAATTTTTGCGTCGGGCCTCAACTTTGGCGAGATCAAGTACATGCGGGAGCACCGGGCCGGCAACCCGATGACCGCTGGCGTCGAGTTTGCAGGCGAAGTCGTCCGCGTCGGCGAGCAAGTCAGCGGCTGGCGCCAAGGCGACCGGGTCATGGGCCATGGCCGCGGCTGCCATGCCCAATATGTTGTCGCTGCCCCGCTGGCGCTGATGCCGGTCCCGAAGGATGTCTCATGGATCGATGCGGCCGCCTCCCGATCGACCGCACCTTCCCGATGGATTCGATTGCCGAGGCCTATGCGTACATCGCGAGCAGCCAGCACATGGGCAAGATCGTGCTCGTTGCCGACTAACTGCTGAAGCTGACCTGCTGCATCCGACAACCCGGCCACGACATCTCGCACCCGGAATCCTCCCCACCCGTGCGAACCGTGGCCAGTCTCGTTGCGACGCAACGCCGAGCAGCGATCAGAGGTTTGATGACAAGTCCGGTGCGCGGGCTTGCACCTGTGGAGCGGTTTGGCGTGACCCGCCAAATTGTGGCGCGATGGGTCAAGCGCATGGGGAGGCTAGTGCCGACAATGGAATCCAAGCTATCCGCTACCCGCTGGCGGGCCTGTCAACTTCCTACGTCAAAGGAAAAGTCGCTATGCAAATCAACCCCCTCACCTGCTCGATTGGTGCCGAACTGTCGGGTGTGAATCTCGCCGATGTGGCGCGCAACGATTCGCTGTTCACCGAGATCAAGGCACTACTGTTGAAACACCGGGTGCTGTTCTTCCGCGACCAGGACGTTACGCGCGCCGACCATGTTGCGTTCGCCAGGCGCTTCGGTGACCTGGAAGACCATCCTGTCAACAATACGGTGCCGGGCTATCCGGGCCTGATCGAGATCTACAAGAGTGACAAGCGGGACCACTTCGAGAATACCTACCACACCGATGCGTCGTGGCGGGCGACTCCGCCCAAGGGCGCAGTGCTGCGCTGCATTTCCTGTCCGGACGTGGGTGGCGACACCATTTGGGTGAACATGGTGGACGCGTACAAGAACTTGCCGGAAGAGATCAAGCAGAAGATTGCCGGCCTGCGTGCGAAGCACGGGATCGAGCATTCGTTTGGCGCGATCATGACGACGGAGGAGCGCGAGAAGCTGGTGAGGAATAACCCGCTGGTGGACCACCCGGTGGTCAGGACGCACCCAGAGACGGGAGAAAAGATCCTGTACGTGGGGCCATTCTCTACACACTTCATCAACTACCACACGCCGGAGAATGTGCGCGTCGGGCAGGACAAGACCCCTGGCGCGAGCCTGCTGCTGAACTACCTGCTCAGCCAGGCGGCGATTCCGGAATACCAGGTGCGCTTCCGCTGGAAGCCGAACAGCGTAGCGATCTGGGACAACGTGGCGACACAGCACTACGCCGTGAGCGACTACTGGCCGGCGCCGCGCAGGATGGAGCGCGCGACCATCATGGGCGACCGTCCCTTCTGAGCCTCCCAAGGACGGTGCGCGCCAGGCACTGCGCGGACGCTGCCGGGCGCAACCGCGTTGCCACCAGACGCTGACCAGGCACGGCAACCCGTCGCCGCGCCAAGGCCGGCCAGTGCGTCCTCACGCTCAACGGCTCGCCACTGCTGGATGACCGCTTCGGCAAGACATTCAATGCTAATGAGGAACTCGAATTCCATGACCACTAGAAAGCCGCCAACGGTTGTGATTGTCCCTGGCCTTCGCGATCACATGCCGGATCACTGGCAAACGCTGCTGGCTGAGCGTATGCGAAAAATCGGAAGAGCGGTACACATCGTGCCCCAGATTGACCAGGACAAGATCCTGCGCGGCGCACGGGTGGCCAACCTTGATCGGGCCGTGAACGGAATTGATGGCCCGATCATCCTGGTTGCCCACAGCGTCGGAGTCCTGATCACCGTTCACTGGGCGCAGCAAACGAAGCGCGAAATCGAGGGCGCGCTGCTAGCCGCGCCCCCCGATTTCGACGCGCCGTTGCCGGCCGGTTACTCCGATCCGCAGACGCTGGCAAGGAACGGCTGGACGCCGGTGCCGCGCGAGCGCCTGCCGTTTCCAAGCATCGTCGTCGGCAGCCGCAATGACCCGATCGGCAACTTCGAGCGAATCCGCGAGCTCGGGGACACCTGGGGCAGCCGCTTCGTCGACGCCGGCGACGTCGGTCATCTTTCGCCGGCTGATGGATATGGCACGTGGCCGATGGCCGAGGTGTTGATTCAGGAGTTGCAAGCAGCAGGGAGGGCTTCAGCGGTCCGGTGAAACCTGCGTGGTACCGTCGGCCGCCAATGGATTCAATCCGGGGCCGGGCAACAGGGTCTACCGCATGGACTCCGGCGGCCTGGCCGGTTCCCGCTGGGGCCTGCGTGGCGTAGAGGACCCTGCCCGCCTCCTTCGCCTTCCCTGTGCTTCCTCTTTCCGCGTTGGCTTGCTGCGACACCTCCGAGGTCACTTGGCATCCATGCGCTGAGAACTTCCTGCAATCCGGACAATCCCGCCCCCCTGCCATTGGGGGGCACACGGTGCCTGGCTCTGAGCATGATGGCGGCGTAGTGATGGCTGTAAATAAAATAGACACGAGGAGAAAAGGTAGTGAAATCATCCAGCAAGCTGAGCAAGCTTAATCTTGCACTCGCCGCTGTGGGTGCAATTTGTGCCGGCGGCGCACACGCGCAGAGCAGCGTGACGCTGTACGGCGTGGCGGACATGAACGTGGAATACGCCAACCATGTTGGCGCCGTTCCCACCGCCGCCAACAAATTCAATGCCGGCCCGTCCAACCATGTTTACCGCATGAACTCCGGCGGCCTGTCCGGCTCGCGTTGGGGCTTGCGCGGCGCGGAGGATCTTGGCAACGGCCTGAAATCCGTTTTTGTACTGGAAAGCGGCTTTAACCTGGATACCGGCACGTCGCAGCAAGGCGGCCGCCTGTTCGGTCGCCAGGCCTACGTGGGCATCCAAAGCACGCAGTTTGGCCAGGTGACTTTCGGCCGTCAGTACACCTCGATGTTCGAGAGTATCGCGAACTTCGTGCCGGCTGCCTTTGCCACGCAGTATGAACCGATCGTGATGCTGACCGGCGCGAACTTCCGCGAGGACAACACCATCAAGTACTCCGGCCAGTTCGGTGCCGTGTCCGCCCTGGCACACTGGTCCTTCGGTACCGGCCTGGCATTGCCCACGACGGTGGCCAACGGTCCGTTGCTCGGTGGCAACGGCGAGGTGCCGGGCCAGTTCCGTCGCGACACCGCCTATGGCGCAGCGTTGACCTATATCTCTGGCCCTGTCGGTGTGGCCCTTGCTTACGACCAGTTCAACCCGACCATTTCCAACCCATTGACCGCTGCTGCCCTCGGTAGCGGCAGCTTCAAGAAGGCGACGGTCGCGGCAAGCTATGCGTTCGGCCCGGCAAAGATCATGGGCGGCTATCGCTGGGGCCAGAACAAGGACCAGAATGGCAGCCTGATCGAGCGCGACGACTTCTACTGGATCGGCGCCACCTACCAGGTGACGCCGGCGCTTGGCCTGACGCTCGAGTACAACTACGACAACGTCAAGAACTTCCTCGCCAGCACGTCGGTGCCGAACCCATGGCAAGTTGCGTTTATCGCGGACTACACGCTTTCCAAGCGGACTGACATCTACCTGACCACGGCATATGCAAAGAATGCAGGTCTGGGACTGGACTCCCCGATGATCGGCTTTGCCAACAGCCTATCCCTTGGCAATAGCTACACGCTTGCCAGCGGCCAAAGCAATATGCTCGGTGTCGCCGTAGGTATTCGCCACAAGTTCTAAAGGCAGCCCAACGACTGTGACAAGGCCTTGTTTGCGCAGCGGTCCTGGCAGGCCTGCGGATACGCTTACATGCATGCAGCCCCCGCTCATGCTCTTTGTGCCGCCTCGGCGGCATTTTTTTTGGCACTGACGCAGCCGACACAGATCACTGTGCAACTACCGGGTCGAAAAGACCCCCTACTCACGACAAACGCCGCCCCAACGTCTCGGGCACCATGGCGAGCCCGATCAGCGAGACAACGCCGCAGCCAATGACATAGAGAGCCGGCGCGTTAGGGTTCCCCGTGACCTGGATCAGCATCGTCGAGAACAACTGCGCGAAGCCCCCGAACACCGCGATCGCCACGTAGTACGTGACCGACATGCCCGTTGCGCGTAGCCGCTGCGGCAGCACCTCGCTGACCAGTACCATCGTGGCGGGAGAGGTCATCGCCATCGGTACGGCCAGCAGCCCTACCACGACTAGCAAGCACGTTAGGGATGGAAAGCGGTTCAGGAGCGAGAAGGCAGGATAGATCATGACGAGCAGCGCCACCCGGGACCACCAGACCACTTTCCGGCGCCCGATGCGATCGCAGAGCCAGCCGGACAGCGGTGCGAACACCGCCAGCACCAGCGAGGCGACGAAGCCTGCCCAGATGGCGTCACCGCGCGAGATACGCAACTGGAAGGTGGCGTAGTTGGCCAGGTAGAAGGCGATGATGTGGACCGAGGCCGCTAGGCCGATCATCAGCAGCACGCTCGCCAGCAGTTCACGCCAATGTGCCTTCAGCAACTTGCGGCCGCCGTCCTTCTTCGTGGCCTTCTTCGGCTCCAGCACCAACGTCTCTTCCAGACGGCGCCGGATGATCTGACCGATCGGAATGACCAGGATGCCAATCAGGAAGGCGACGCGCCACCCCCAGGACTCGAGTGCGGAAGGCGGCAGCGCATGACTGAGCACCAGTGCAACCAAGGCAGCGAAGACAGCGGCAACGCCCTGGCTGGACGCCTGCCAGCTGGTGTAGAAGCCCCGCGATCGCTGATCCGCATACTCGAGCAGCATCGCGCTGGCAGAGCCCATCTCGCCGCCGATGGCGAAGCCCTGGATCAGGCGGGCAAGAATCATCAGCACGGGGGCAAGGACGCCAAGTTGCGCATAGGGTGGCGTCACCACCAGAATCAGCGCACTGAAGGCCATCAGCCACATCGAGAGCACCACCGCCGGCTTGCGGCCTACGCGGTCGGCATACGCACCGATAACCAGGCCGCCCAAAGGCCGCATCAGATAGCCTGCCCCAAATGTGCCGAAGGACAGCAGCAACTGGCCGAGAGGATTGCCGACTGGAAAATACAGGGGAACGATCAGGAGGGCGAAGAAGTTGTAGACACCTGAGTCATACAGCTCCAGCGCGCCACCGATGGTAATGGCGGAAACGGCCGAAACCTTGGATAGCGGCTTGGGCGCGGAGGTGTTCGGCATGGCGCGTGGGGATGTGGCTCCCATCGCAGTCGGATCAGAGGGCATTGGTGTCTCCTGCCTTGCGGCGGTGGATCAGCAAGTACATGGCTCGCTGCCGGTAGTCGTTACTGAGGGGATGGGATTTGCGCATCCGCACCGGTATCCGCTAGTCCAGGCGCACCCCCGATTGCTTGACCACGATGGCCCACTTCTTCTGCTCAGCGGCAATAAACGTGCTGAACTGCTCGGGTGTGCTGCCGGCCGGTTCATAGCCTCTGCCGACCAACTGATCGCGGACACTTGGCATGTTCAGGGCTTTCGCAATCTCCGTGCTGAGGCGAACCACGATCTCCTTCGGCGTCCCGGCAGGTGCCACCAGGCCATACCATTCGCTCGCCTCGATCCCGGGGAATCCCGCTTCCGCCATGGTTGGCACATCCGGCAGCATGCTCAGGCGCTGCTTGCTGGCTACCGCGATGGCTCTGATCTGGCCGGATTTCACGAACGGCAGCACCGCGGGAAGGCCGTGAAACATCATCTGGATATGGCCGCCGACCATGTCGGTCAGTGCCTGCGGTCCGCCCTTGTAAGGGGCATGGATGACGTTGATGTGGGCTGCTTCCTTGAACGACTCGCCGATCAGGTGCTGTTGGGTTCCCGGCCCTGGCGACGCATAGCTCATGCGCCCCGGCTCCGATTTAGCGCTGGCCACCAGTTCCTTCACCGATTTCGCCACCGTCGGATTCACCACCAGCACATAGGGTGAACTGGCCAGCAGGCTCAGCGGTGCAAAATCCTTGCTCGTGTCGAAGGGCAGGTTGCTGTAGAGGCTTGGGTTGATCGTCATCGGTGCGCTTGCCACCAGCAGCGTATAGCCGTCCGGTGCTGCCTTCGCGCCCATGCCCGCACCGATATTGCCGGTGGCGCCGGGCCGGTTGTCCACGAGGACCTGCTGGCCAAGGCTGATGGAGAGCTTCTCCGCCACGGTACGGGTGACGGAGTCGACGCCGCCGCCGGCCGGCCACGGTACGATGATACGGATCGGCTTGTTTGGGTACCCACCCTGCGCCCACGCGCAGGGGACGGTAGCAGCCAGTGCAATGGCAGACAGAAACAGGCCTGCACGGCGCAGTACGAAGTTCATCACGGTCTCCAGTCTTTATAGTTTGATGATGCTCTACACACAAACTTGCTTGCTTCGCCCCGAGTGCGCGCCGGTATGTTGCCTCTGGCTCAAGCCTTGGCCTTGCGCTTCGGCCCGTCTTCGCTCTGGGCACCAAGGGCGCTACGCCACTCGGTCATCAAGCGCTCCCATCTGGCCCGGACTGCGGCCAAATTTCGCGCCTTGACGTGGCCGTAGCCGCGAACGTCTTCCGGCAGGCGCGCGATTTCCAGTGCCAGGTCGAGATTCCGTTGCGACAGCGTTTGCAGAAGCTCTTCGATACTCTTGCGGTACTCCCCGATCAGTGCCCTCTCCACCTTCCGTTCCTCGGTGTAGCCAAACGCATCGAACGCGGTACCACGCAGGCCTTTCAGCTTGGCCATCACCCGGAACGCGGTGCGCATCCACGGGCCGAATGGCCGCTTGACGAGCTCGCCCTTCTCGTTCTTCCTTGCCATCAAAGGCGGCGCCAGATGGTGGACCAGCTTGAAGTCGCCCTCGAACATCGCGGCGACCTTGCCGATGAAGGCCGGGTCGGTATGCAGCCGCGCCACTTCGTACTCGTCCTTGTAGGCCATCAGCTTGAACAGGTAGCGTGCGACCGCTTCGGTGACCTTGTTGCTGCCAAAGCGCGACTCCACGGCCTGGACCTCGGCAACAAAGTCCTCATACTGCGCGGCATAGGCGCGGTTCTGGTAGCGGGTGAGGAACTCGGCGCGCTTGCCGATGACATCGCCGATTGAAGGCTTCCTGACGAACTGAACCACCTGGGCATCGGCGGACCGCACGGGCACCTTGGCCAGATCGTGCGCGCAGTGCCGGCCCCACTCAAAGGCCGCCTTGTTGTTGTCGACCTGCACGGCATTGAGTTCGATCGCGCGCATCAGCGCTTCGCGCGACAGCGGCACCCGGCCCTTCTGCCAGGCGTAGCCGAGCAGCATCAGGTTGGAGTAGATCGACTGGCCAAGCAACTGCGTCGCCACTTGTTCGGCATCAAAGATGCCGATCTGGCCGGCCTCGACGCCTTGCGCGATCGCCGCAATAGCCTGGTCGCTGTGAGACTGCCAGTCCGGATCGCGGACAAAGGCCGAAGTCGGCGTCACGTGGCTGTTGAGCACGACGAAGGTGCGGCCGTGCGACATGGTCGCCAGCGTTGCCTTGCTGGCACCGACCACCGTATCGGAGGCGATCACGAGGTCCGCCATGGCGACATCGACGCGCGTTGCGTGCAGGGCGTCGGCTTCGTTGGCAATCTGGATGTGGCTCCAGGTGGCGCCACCCATCTGCGCCATGCCGGTGGCATCCTGCGTGATCACGCTCTTGCCTTCCAGGTGGGCCGCCATGCCGAGTACCTGGCCGATGGTCACAATCCCCGTCCCGCCCACGCCCGCCACCACGATGCGCTGCGCCTTGGCGGCATCCGGCAGCTTCGGCTCGGGAAGCGCCGGCATGTCGGATAGCTTCGTCTTGCGCGCCGCCTCCGGCTTCTTGAGATTTCCACCCTCCACCGTGACGAAACTCGGGCAGAAGCCCTTGACGCAGGAAAAGTCCTTGTTGCAGGTGTTCTGGTTGATCTCCCGCTTGCGGCCGAACTCGGTTTCAAGCGGCTGTACTGCTACGCAGTTGCTCTCGACCGAACAATCCCCGCAACCTTCGCAAACCAGTTCGTTGATGATGACGCGCTTGTCCGGATCGGACATGGTGCCGCGCTTGCGTTCCCGCCGCTTCTTGGTAGCGCACGCCTGGTCATAGATGATCACGGTGGCACCCTCGACCACCCGCAACTCGCGCTGCACGGCATCCAGCTCATCCCGGTGGCGTACAGTGACGCCGGGCGCCAGGTCTTTGACGACGGCATATTTCTGCGGCTCGTCGGTCACCACGACAATGCGCTTCGCCCCCTCCGACGCCAGTTCGCGCGTCATGCCCGGCACGTCCAGCTGCCCGTCGACCGGTTGCCCGCCCGTCATGGCAACGGCGCTGTTGTAGAGGATCTTGTAGGTGATATTGACGCCGGCATTGATCGATTGCCGCACCGCCAGCGACCCGGAGTGGTTGTACGTGCCGTCGCCCAGATTGGCGAACATGTGCGCGCGCTTGCTGAACGGCGCTTGCCCCATCCAGGGCACGCCCTCGCCGCCCATCTGTGTCCACGACGTGGTCGAACGGTCCATCCAGACCACCATCCCGTGGCATCCGATCCCGGCCATGGCAATGGATCCGTCCGGCACACGGGTGCTGGTGTTGTGCGGGCAACCTGGGCAGAACCACGGCAGACGGTCGGTGCCGCGGCTGTCGCCGGAGGGGAACTGGCGATCCTTGGCCTCGATTTGCGCCAGGCGCACGTCCATCCGCGCGGCGACATCCGGGGGCACGCCCAGCTTCTTCAGGCGGCTCGCGATGGCCTTGGCGATCAGCGCGGGGGTCAGGTCGGCCTTGGCGCGCAGCAGCCAGTCTTCTGCCGGCTTGCGGTGGCTCCATTCACCGCCGGCGCCTTCACCGTCGGCCGGCTCGTACTTGCCGATCACGGCAGGCCGTGCGTCGGCGCGATAGTGGTACAGCTCATCCTTCACCTGCTGCTCGATGATCGGGCGCTTCTCCTCGACTACGAGGATTTCGCGCAGGCCGTGCGCGAATTCGCGCACGCTCGTTGGCTCGAGCGGCCACACCACGCTCACCTTATGTAGCCGCACGCCAATCGCGCGGCACAAGGCATCGTCCAGGCCAAGGTCAGCCAGCGCCTGCCGGGTATCGCTGTAGGCCTTGCCGCTGGCGATGATGCCGAGACGGTCATTCGACCCTTCAATCACGTTGCGGTTGAGCCGGTTTGCGCGGACATAGGCAAGCGCCGCCGGCCACTTGATCTCCATCATCCGCGCTTCCGCCGCCAGAGGATCATCGGGCCAGCGGATATGCAAGCCGCCCTGCGGCGTGGCGAAATCTTCGGGCAGCAGGATGCGCACCCGGTCGGCATCGGTGACCACCGACGCGCCCGCCTCCACCACCTCCTGCACGGTCTTCATGCCGGCCCACAAGCCACTGAAGCGGCTCATGGCAAAGGCATGCACACCCAGATCCAGAATGTCCTGCACGCTGGCGGGAAAGAACACCGGCAGCCCGCAGGCGATAAACGTATGGTCGCTCTGGTGCGCGAGCGTGCTGCTCTTGGACACGTGGTCGTCTCCGGCCAGTGCGATCACACCACCCAGCGGCGCGGTGCCTGCCAGATTGGCGTGCTTGAGCGCGTCGCCGCTGCGGTCCACCCCCGGGCCCTTGCCGTACCAGATGCCAAACACCCCGTCGTACTTCTTGCTCTCGGCATCGAACTCGAGCTGCTGCGAGCCCCACACCGCGGTCACGCCGAGTTCCTCGTTGACGCCGGGCTTGAAGACGACATGATTGTCCGCGAGGTGCTTCTTGGCCTGCCACAGCGCCTGGTCGTATCCGCCGAGCGGAGAACCCCGGTAGCCGGAAATGAACGCGGCGGTATTATGGCCGGCCAGTGCATCGCGTTTGCGCTGCAGCAGCGGCAGGCGCACCAGTGCCTGGACGCCGCTCATGAAAGCACGCCCCGTGTCCAGTGCGTACTTGTCGTCGAGCGTGACGATTTCCATGGCCTTGCGTGAGGCGTCTGAGAGAGGGGCATTCATAGGGCAGGTACTCGCCAATTGTGTTGTGGGGAGGGCGACCAGCGCCCGCCGGGCTCGCAAGGACCCGGTACGCGTGGCGCTTCGGTGCTTATTCTGGTGCTTATGTCGGAAATCGCACGCCGAGCCGTTCGCCAAGCACGCTTAACTCCTGCGCGATCGCGGCAGGCAGCGCAATCCCGTGCTCGCGTGCCTCGCGCTCCAGTGCGTCGCCACGATTGCCGGGCAGCCGCGCTTCATCGCCGCCTGCGCAAAGGTAGGTCTCGGTCCATTGACTCATATACTCGCCAAAGGGCGCCTGCCCGGCGAAGGATTCCGGCTTTACCATCCAGAGGAACGCGTCCTGCATGGCGGCGCCACGGCCAGGCAGGAGATCGCCCGGCGCCGGTGCGTGAGACGCGGCGGTGGCCGCCAGGGCACCGGCGAGGCACTCCACCATCATGGCAATGCCGATGCCCTTGTGGCCGCCCATGGGCAACAGTGACCCGCCCAGCGCGCGCTTTGCATCGGTGGTTGGCCGGCCGTCCGCATCCAGCGCCCACCCTTGCGGGATCGGCTTTCCCTCGCGTGCCGCGAGCAAGATATGGCCACGCGCGGCCACGCTGCACGCCACATCGAATACGATCGGGGCTTGCCCCGGCAGCGGGCAACCGAACGCAATCGGGTTGTGCCCGATTGCCGCGCGCGGGAATCCCTCCATGGCGAGCGCTGGCGGCGTGCGTTGCCCGATCATGGAGAAAGCACCGGCCTCCGCCGCCAGTAGGGCGTGGATGCCGAGCGCCCCCAGATGGCCGCACGATTGCAGCACGATCAGTACGGAAGCGCTGGTCTCCAGGGCTTCCAGTCCCAGGCGCACCGCATAAGGACCGGCGATCTGCCCCATGGCGCCATCGGCCTGCAGCACGATGCCGCCGGGGAAGGACCGATATGCCATCTCCGGCCTGGGATTGAACTCGTTCGCCCGCAGCCGCTCCACATAAGACGCCAAGCGAGTCATGCCGTGCGTCTTATAGCCCCGCAACTCGCTGCGCACCAGGATGGCGGCGGCTTCGGCCGCTTGTTCCTGCGGCACGGCGCAGCCTTCGAATACCCGGGTCGTCCACTGCTCAAGCGCCTGAACGTTCCAATGCGTGCTCATGAGGCCTTCTCCCGCACCACCATCAGGCGCTCGGAAAACGGGCCGGAATAAACCGTCTGGTAGTACAGCGGCCGGTCGCGCAGCGTATAGCCGCGCAGTTCCATGACGAAGCCCGGCTGCCCGGCTTCGAGACCAAGCTCGCGGGCCGCTACCGACGGGATTTCGTCGAATCGCATCCACTGGTCCACGCGCAACGTCGGGAGCGCCAGGCGCTGCCCGAGCAGCTCCCGCAGATTCTTCTCGAGATCATCGCGTTCAACGCCGCCCAGTTGCGCGAAGTCCTCCTCGCGCAGCCAGAACTCGCTGTACAGGTCGAAGCGCCCGCCCACATTGATGATGCGTTCAATGCGAACGAAGGCTTCGCCATCGAGAAACTCCGACCACGGCCCTTTGCGCTTGAGCCGCTTGACCGAGCGCGCATGGACATAGGAAGGCAGCTCGATGCCCTCGGCATCGCGAAAGCGCAGGTAGCGCACATCGGCAGGCGCGACCCTGGCGCCCGAGACGAAGGTGCCGCGGCCCTGCTCGCGGGTGATCAGTCCGGAGTGCGAAAGACGTGCCAGCGCCTTCTGAATGGTGCCCACGCTGACGCCATGCGCCGTGGCAAGCTCTCCCTCGGAAGGCAACCTGTCACCCTCGCGCAGCGCGCCGGATTCAATGGAACGGATAATGGCGTCGGAGACGCTGATCAGCTTTGTCATGTTGGCTCAGAGGCTAAGTGCAAATCGACTGATTGCGGTTTCCCTGATGTCCAGTACCTCGCTGCTGAGACGGGTGCCGGACGCCACATCCATGGCGTAGGCATACAGCCGATCGCCCACATCAGAGATCTTTTGTCCCTTCTCGAGGATCCCGCTTGCGTCGAAATCAATGTTATCGGCCATGGACTCCAGCGTATTGACGTTGCCGCAGACCTTGACCGTCGGAGCGACCATGCTGCCGATCGGATTGCCCACCCCCGTGCCAAAGAAGGTGAGCTGGCAACCGCCGGCGGCAAGTGCACTGAGATTTTCCACTGCCGCCGCCGGAGCGTCCATGAAATGCAGGCCTTTTTTTCCCGGGGCTTCGCCATAGCGCAGCACGCCAACCAGTGGGCTCGAGCCAGCCTTGGCCATCGCGCCCAGGGCTTTCTCCTCGACCGTGGTCAGCCCGCCGCGCTTGTTGTCGGGCGAGGGCTGGGATTCGCGCATATCCACGCCACGGGTAATCGCGAGGTTCTCCATGCCGCGGACCGCCCTGACGAAGGCATCCCTGACCGCATCGTCGACGGCGCGTTCGGCAAAGAGGTGCTCCGCGCCAATGAACTCGGACGTCTCGGAAATGATGATGGTGCCCCCCTCTTCGATCACCCGGTCGGCCAGACGGCCGATCGTCGGATTGCAGCTCAGGCCGGAGGTGGTATCCGAACCGCCGCACTCGACGCCCAGGACCAGCGACGACACCGGGCAGGGTTCGCGCCTTGCACGCGAGGCCGCAAGTGAAAGCCTCAAGGCCTTGCGGGTGCCGGCGGCAATGCAGTCGATCGTGCCGTTCGGTTGCAGATGCACCGTTTCCACGGGTTTCCCCGTGGTCCTGATACGGCGCGCCACCTCCTCCGTCGACGAATCTTCGAGCCCCACCAGCAGGACTGCGGCGACATTGGGATTGCGTCCCAGTCCTGCCAGCGACTCATAAGCGAAATCCAGGTCGGCGCCGAACTGCCCACGCACAAACAACGTGGTGACCGGGATGCAGCCGCTCACGGTCTGCGCAATGGTGCGCGTAACCGGGTTGCAGTTGTCCATCACGGAAATCACCGCCACCCAGTTGCGTACGCCAACTGTGTCGTTCTCGCGGCGGTAGCCAAGGAATGTCATTGCCATTTGCTTACCTCTTTTCCAGATCGCCGCGGGCGCGGGTCGACTCGATGTTGTGCACGTGCATGTGTTCGCCAACCTTCAGGTTCCGGCTGGCCCGCCCGATGACCTGCCCGTACTTCAGGACACTGGCGCTCAGCGGGGTATCCGCGATACAGACCTTATGGCCGAATGGCACATCCTGGAGCAGCGTCATCTGTCCCGATGCCTCTCCTTGAAGGGTGCAGGGCTCGCCGGCACGGCCGGCATCGAGCAGCGTGGCGACGTTGTCCGCCTGGTTGAGTACGATGGCACGTGGCATTTGCTGGATTCCTATATAGGTGTTTGATGTACTGTAGTTAATCTAAAGCCAGCATGTCAAGGTTTACTGGGGCAATCCACTACTCGTCCACGTAAGTCCTATATAGAAGTTCTTGACAGCAACACGCACTGTGCCTATCTTCACAACAAGGGCGGCACAGCAGTGCCCGCGAATTCAGGAGACAGAGAATGAAGGTGGCTTCCCACATGGAGAAGATTGCGAAGCTGGAAGCATTGCGCGAACGCCTCGATCCTCTTCAGGACTTCGAACTGTGGTTCTGGACCGGGATGACGGCTGGCACGCACGCCGTCAATGCGGCACTCCATCATGCCGCCGTCACGCTGGACGACGACGTGTTCCCGACGCAGCCAGGCGCCTACCTGGTACCGCAGCCGGACGGCTCGCTGCGTGCGGCATTCGGCCCGCTGGGCGATGTGCTGCACGTGGGCAGGCCCAAGATCGACGCCCCCGTCCCGAACGATGTGGCGGCGATGATGCATGAGATGGAGATCGTCGAACGCCATCGGGATCCGTGCCTGCGCGAGGGGCTGGCGCCGACGGCGGCCATTGCCGGGGAATGCGATGCTGCCCTTGGCCGTTGCCTGCAGCTATTGGCCAGCCGGATGCATGGAGGCAAAGATGCACGTTGACGCCCACATCGCCATCGCGCGCCGGATCGAGCGCTCGCTGCGGAAGTGCGGCCCAGCCGACTACGAGATCAAGATCGAGGCCGCCATGCTGGCGGGCACGCACTGGTTGAACGCCGCGCTCCATCGACTGCGTGCGAACCGGCCGGATAGCGACGTCTTTCACACTTACCTGCTGACCATCAACGAGTTCCGACGGCTCAGCATCGCGGACGGCGAGTTGATGCAGATGCTGGCCGAAATCGAGGATATCCGGCCGCCCTTTGTCCGCGGCAACCTGGCGGGCGGCGAGCGCGCCGCCGAGCGCGCCCTTGAATTGCTGGCGCGGATACGTACGAAGGCCCTCGCCAGCGAGTGATCAAACTACTGCAGCACCATATGAAAAGGAGACAGCAGTGAAAGCAGTACGTGTCGTACCGAGCCCTACTGGCGGCAAAGTGGAAATACAGGACATCCCCGTTCCAGTCGCTGGCGCCGGCCAGGTTCTGGTCAGGGTGCGAGCCGCCGGTCTCAACCGGGGCGAAATCAACCAGGCGCGTGAGTTGCGCACAGGCAATACGATCACCGCGGGCGTCGAGTTTGCCGGGGAGGTGGCAGCAGTCGGCGACGGCGTGAGCGGATGGCGCAAGGGGGATCGGGTCATGGGCCACGGTCGTGCGTGCCAGGCCGAGTATGTGATTGCCGATCCACTGGCGCTGATGGCGGTGCCCGATGGTCTTTCCTGGATCGACGCCGCGGCATTCCCCAATGTCTTCATCACGGCCCACGACGCGGTGATGACCAATGGCCGCCTGCGTGCCGGCGAAGCGGTACTGATCAACGGCGCATCAGGCGGCGTGGCCATGGCCGCGATCCAGATCGCGTCGCTGTTTGGCGCCAAACCAGTGATCGCCACTTCACGCTCGGCCGCCAAACTCGATCGCCTGAGCCAGTTCGGTGTGGACGTGGGCATCAATGCATCGAGCGAATCGCAGGTCGATGCCGTCATGGCTGCCACAGGCAATCATGGCGTCGATCTCATTATCGACACCGTGGGCGGCCCGGTCTTCGAGGCAAATATGCAGAGCCTCGCGGTCAAGGGACGGCTGGTCAATATTGCCCGGCTGGGTTCGAGCACGGCGCAGATCGACCTGAGCCTGCTCTGGCTCAAGCGGCTGACGCTGGTTGGCGTGACATTCCGCACGCGCTCGGAGCAGGAACGGCTGGAGTGCATCCAGGCTTGCGCGCGCGACATGCTGCCCTTCCTGGCGGCTGGGCGGATCCGTCTGCCGATCGACCGCACCTTTGCAATGGACGCCATTGGCGAAGCGCACGCCTATATGCAGCTTGACCAGCACGTCGGCAAGATCGTTCTGGTCGCGGACTAATTCATCCTTTTGAGTTTTCAAAAACGAACAGGAGACATTCATGGGTATCCAGGTCACACCGCTCACCGGCTCGGTTGGCGGGTCGGTGGAAGGCATCGATTTGAACCAACCGATTGACGATGCGGCCTTCGAAGTGTTGCATCAGGCGTTCCTTGAATATGGCGTGCTGGTCTACCGCGGCCAAAGGCTCCAGCCCGAGGCCCAGATCGCATTTGCCAGGCGCTGGGGTAAACCGGTGCAAAACAATCCGCTGCTGAGAGGGCTGTCGGACTTCCCGGAACTCGCCCAGGTCACCAAGATTCCCAAGGAGACGGCATCTACCGAGGCCTGGCACTCCGACTCCATCTATACCGAGGTGCCACCCAAGATCTCGATTCTCTCCGCGGTCGTGGTACCGCGCGGCGGAGACACGATGTGGTGCAATCAATATCTGGCCTATGAGCGCCTGTCTCCCGCAATGCAACGCATGCTCGAAGGCCTGCGCGTGCGCTTCACGGGATTGCGGCTCGCCAGGATGACGGGGTCGGATTCGGTGCCCTCGGCGGTCCACCCGCTTGTTCGCACCCATCCGGAGACACACCGCAAGGCGCTCTATGTGGGGCATCCCGACACGGCGCACTCCATCGAAGGCATGACGCCCGCCGAAAGCCGTCCGCTGCTCGACTTTCTCTACGAACACTCGACCAGCCCCGATAACGTCTACCGCCATATGTGGCAGCAGGGCGATGTCGTGATGTGGGACAACCGTTGCACCATGCACTATGCCGTGCACGACTACGGCGAGGCCGAGCGCATCCTGAACCGGGTGACGCTGGAAGGCGAAGTCCCCTGCTGACAAGCAGCGGGCCCGGCTGCGGAACATGCGCGGCCGGTGCCCTGGTTGCCGGCGGCTTCCTTCCCGCCGGTCCGGATCGAATCCCTGTCCCCAGATGCTAGTCACGGCTTCACGCGCGCTACGCGGGTTTCCAGTGCCCCGCCAAGGCCCCGCGTGGGGAAGCGCTTCTTGAACTGAAGGTGCCCGGCAGCCCGGTCACGAGGCCGCCGGGCGACAAGACAAGACAAGAGCATAGGAGAATACAAAATGCAGATGGGTATCCCGACAGAAGTTCGGGCAGGCGAAGCACGCGTTGCCGCCACACCGGAGACAGTCAAGAAATATGTTGCACAGGGCCACCAGGTTACCGTGCAGGCCGGTGCGGGATTGCGCGCCAGCCAGCCCGACGCCGCCTACGAGGCGGTCGGCGCCCGCATCGGCAGCGCCGCCGACGCCTTGGGCGCGCAGTTGGTGCTCAAGGTCCGCGCCCCGACCCCGGCCGAGCTGGCCCGGATGAACGAGGGCTCGGTGCTGGTCGGCATGCTCAACCCCTTCGATGCCGAGAACAAGGCCCGCATGGCCGCCGCCGGCATTGTCGGCTTCGCGCTCGAGGCGGCGCCGCGCACTACCCGCGCGCAGAGCATGGACGTGCTCTCCTCCCAGGCCAATATCGCGGGCTACAAGGCGGTGCTGGTTGCCGCCCACCATTACCAGCGCTTCATGCCGATGCTGATGACCGCCGCCGGTACCGTCAAGGCGGCGCGCGTGCTGATCCTCGGCGCCGGCGTGGCGGGCCTGCAGGCCATCGCCACTGCCAAGCGCCTGGGCGCCGTCATCGAAGCCTCCGACGTGCGCCCCGCCGTCAAGGAGCAGATCGAATCGCTGGGCGCCAAATTCCTCGATGTGCCCTTCGTCACCGACGAAGAGCGCGAGATCGCCCAAGGGGTGGGCGGCTATGCCCGGCCGATGCCGGCGGACTGGATGCGGCGCCAGGCCGAACTGGTGCATGAGCGCGCCAAGGCCGCCGACATCGTCATCACCACCGCGCTGATCCCTGGCCGCCAGGCGCCGGTGCTGCTCAAGGAACAGACCGTGCAGGCGATGAAGCCGGGATCGGTGGTGGTTGACCTGGCCGCGGCGCAGGGCGGCAACTGCCCGCTCACGGTGGCCGACGAAGTGGTGGAGCGCCATGGCGTCACGCTGATCGGCCACACCAACCTGGCCGGCATGGTTGCGGCCGACGCGTCCGCGCTCTACGCGCGCAACGTGCTCGACTTCCTCAAACTGATCATCGGCAAGGATGGCAAGCTCGCCATCGATATGAGAGACGACATCGTAGCGGCATGCCTGATGACCAAGCGCCGTGAACTGGAATTGACAAGCTGAGGAGAAGTCGATGGAAATGGTGAACCACACGGTGATCAACCTGATCATCTTCGTACTGGCGATCTACGTGGGCTACCACGTGGTCTGGACGGTCACGCCCGCCCTGCACACACCCCTGATGGCGGTGACCAACGCAATCTCGGCCATCATCATCGTCGGCGCCATGCTGGCGGCCGGCCTGACCGAGGGCCCCGTCGGCCGCACCATGGGCGCGCTGGCGGTGGCGCTGGCCGCGGTCAACGTGTTCGGCGGCTTCCTGGTAACGCAGCGCATGCTGGAGATGTTCAAGAAGAAGGAACCCAAGGCCAAGCCGGCGGGTGCCCATGGCAAGGAGGCCACGGCATGAGCAATCTCGTGAGCATGAACCTCGTCACCCTGCTCTACCTGCTGGCCTCGGTGTGTTTCATCCAGGCGCTCAAGGGCCTCTCGCATCCCAGTTCCGCACGGCGCGGCAACGCCTTCGGCATGGCCGGCATGGCCATCGCGGTGGTGACCACGCTGGTGTTGATCGCCAAACTGAAGAACGACTTCGTGGCTGCAAGCGCTGGCCAGTCGTCGGTCGCCGAAGGCCTGGCGTTGATCTTCGGCGCGCTGGTGGTCGGCGGCGGCATCGGCGCCTATGTGGCGAAGAAGGTCGAGATGACCAAGATGCCTGAACTGGTGGCCGCCATGCATTCGCTGATCGGCCTGGCCGCGGTCTTCATCGCGGTGGCCGCGGTGGCTGAGCCGGCCGCCTTCGGCATTGCGCCAACGGGATCGCACGACATCCCACTGGGCAACCGGATCGAGCTGTTCATCGGCTGCTTCGTCGGCGCCATCACCTTCTCCGGTTCGGTGATCGCCTTCGGCAAACTGGCCGGGCGCTACAAGTTCCGCCTGTTCCAGGGCGCGCCGGTGTCGTTCGCCGGGCAGCATATGCTGAACCTGCTGCTGGCGGTGGCCATGATCGGCTTCGGCGTGCTCTTCTTCCTGTCGCAGGACTGGTCGCCGTTCCTGCTGATGCTGGCAATTGCCTTCGTGCTGGGCGTGCTGATCATCATCCCGATCGGCGGCGCGGACATGCCGGTGGTGGTATCGATGCTGAACTCGTACTCGGGCTGGGCGGCGGCCGGCATCGGCTTCTCGCTCAACAACCCGATGCTGATCATCGCGGGCTCGCTGGTGGGATCGAGCGGTGCCATCCTCTCGTACATCATGTGCCGCGCGATGAACCGTTCGTTCTTCAACGTGCTGCTGGGCGGCTTCGGCAACACAGCGACAGCCGCCACGGCCGGCGGTGCGGAACAGCGCAATGTCAAAGCCGGCTCGGCGGACGACGCGGCCTTCCTGATGGGCAACGCCGAGACCGTGATCATTGTCCCGGGCTACGGCCTGGCGGTGGCCCGCGCGCAGCATGCGCTCAAGGAACTCACCGAGAAGCTGGTCGAGAAGGGCGTGACGGTGAAGTACGCCATCCACCCGGTGGCCGGCCGCATGCCGGGCCATATGAACGTGCTGCTGGCAGAGGCCGAGGTCCCTTACGACCAGGTCTTCGAAATGGAAGACATCAACAGTGAGTTCGGCCAGGCGGACGTGGTGCTGGTGCTGGGCGCCAACGACGTGGTGAACCCGGCGGCCAAGACCGATCCCAACTCGCCGATTGCCGGCATGCCGATCCTGGAAGCCTACAAGGCCAAGACCATCATCGTGAACAAGCGTTCGATGGCGGCGGGCTACGCGGGCCTGGATAACGAACTGTTCTACATGGACAAGACCATGATGGTGTTCGGCGACGCCAAAAAGGTGGTCGAAGACATGGGCAAGGCGGCCTGAGGCAGCTTTGGCTGGCCGCCTGCGCCCATTGGCGAGCGGTGGCCGGGAAACACCCGCATCCATTCTGGCAATCAAAGGAGATTTTGCATGAAAGCGCATCCCGCCCCTAACCCGTTTGCCGACCTGGAAGGCAAGGTAGCGCTGGTGACCGGCGCCTTCGGCGGCCTGGGCCGGCACTTCGCCCTGACCCTGGCGCGTGCCGGATGCCGGGTTGCACTGGCCGGACGGCGCGTCGGCGAAGGCGAGGCATTGCTTGCCGCGCTCCGCGACGAAGGTGGTCAAGGCTGCGTGGTTTCGCTCGACGTCAGGAACCCGGCCTCGGTGGCGTCGGCCTTCGCGGGTGCGGCCAGCGCGTTGGGCACGGTCAATATCGTGGTCAACAGCGCGGGCATTGCTGTCACGCGTCCCGCCATCGAGGTGGCGGAGGACGAATGGCAGAGCGTGATCGACACCAATCTGAGCGGCGCGTGGCGGGTGGCACAACAGGCGGCGAAAATGATGCGCGATGGGGGCAAAGGCGGCAGCATCGTCAACATCGCCTCGATCCTTGGTATGCGCGTCGCCCAGCAAGTGCCCGCCTATACCGCGGCCAAGGCTGGCCTCATTCACCTGACACGGTCGCTTGCGCTGGAATGGGCGCGTTATGGCATCCGCGTCAATGCGCTGGCGCCGGGGTATTTTGAAACCGACATCAATCGGAGCTTTTTCGAGACCGATAGCGGCCAGGCGCTGGTAAAGCGGATCCCGCAACGCCGGCTCGGGCAACCGGAGCAACTCGATGGCGCGCTGCTCCTGCTGGCGTCGGACGCCTCGGATTACATCACCGGCGCCGTCTTGCCCGTGGATGGCGGGCACATGGTCAGCACGCTTTAGCAGGCTTTAGCACGAAACGCACGACACAACCAATCGAAGAGACCTCGTAGTGGATCGGGGATCCAGGAGACAGACACGATGACGCATGCCTGCGCGCAAAGCGAGACCGCCCCGGCGGATGAACACACGCTGGACCTGGATTGCACCAGACTGGCAGTCTTGCTGCACGGACAGGGCCTGATCGAGCTGCCCTCGCTGACGGCCGAACGGCTGGCCGGCGGCCAGTCCAATCCCACTTATCGGATCTGGTGCGAAGCGCAACAATATGTGCTGCGCACCAAGCCGCCGGGCAAGCTGCTATCGTCCGCCCATGCCATCGACCGCGAATATCGCGTGATGCGTGCCCTGCAGGGCAGCGAAGTACCCGTCCCGCGGCTCTTCCTCTACAGCGAGGATACGTCGATCCTGGGCAGCCCCTTCTACGTCATGGAGTTCCTGCAAGGCAGGGTGATGTTCGACCAGTCGCTGCCCGGCGTGTCGCGCGCAGAACGCACGGCGATTTATCGGGAAATGAATCGCGTGATCGCCGCCTTGCATCGGGTGGACTATCACAAGGTAGGCCTCGCCGACTATGGCAAAAGCGGAAACTACATCGCACGGCAAGTGAGCCGCTGGTCGCGCCAGTGCGAAGAAACCGGTACGGACGGCAATACCGCGCTGGCAGCCCTGGCGGACTGGCTTGCGCGCCATCTTCCGCCGGAACACCAGACAAGCCTTGTGCACGGCGACTTCCGCATGGACAACCTGCTCTTTCATCCGACCGAGCCGCGCGTACTCGGGGTCCTGGACTGGGAATTGTCGACGCTAGGCCACCCAGTGGCCGACTTTGCCTACCAGTGCATGGGCTGGCACATCCCGGCGTCGCTCTGGCGCGGCATCGGCGGGCTGGACCTGCATGCTCTGGGCATTCCGGACGAGGCCACCTACATCCAGTGGTACGGCAACGCCAACGGCATGCAGGAGATGGAACATTGGGACTTCTACCTCGCCTATAACTTCTTCCGGCTGGCGGCCATCATGAACGGTATCGCGCGGCGCGCGGAAGGCGGCAATGCGGCAGCCGCAGATGCGCTGGAAACCGGCCGCAAGGCAAAACCGCTTGCAGAACTGGGCTGGGAGTATGCGACCCGCTACGGGGCAACGCGGCCAGGGGCATGGGCGCGCTAATCCCGCGCAGCGGCCGCCAGCGGGCCCGCTTTGTGTGTCCGTGCCCGCAAGCGACGTGCCGGCACTTGAGCCGCGCAGACTAAGCAACCTGTGCCCCCCGCAGCGGGGGGCATTCATCGACCTTGCGGAAGCTAGACTCGGCGTCGGGATCTTGGCATTCAGGCTCGCATTGGGGTTTCCGATGCTTGTACTCTCGGTGGCCCGAACGTGCCTGGCCGATTCAAGGCACGCGAACTACGGAACGGCGATGCCACATTCCTACCACCTATCGACATAACTGGTAAGGGATATCCAAATTTCCCGTTATGCCGATTAGGCCGAGCGCTCTACGCTCGCTCATCCACACAGGAAAGCCCCCTCCATGTCTTCGATCGCTCAAGCCGGCAGCCCCACCCTCTCCACCGCCCTGAACTGGTGGAACCGGCTGCTTACGCTTTTGCCCCTTGGATTTATCGCCTGGCTAGCGCTGCAGCTTTCAGAGCACCCAGCCATCGCCAAGACGGGCCTGAGCGCCCTGACACTTGCCATGTTCGCAGGCATGTTCGCCGGGAACACGTTGCCGCGCGGCTGGCTCACGCCGCTGGCGTCCGGCATGCAAGTCGCGCGGCATCACATGCTGCGCCTGGGCGTGGGGTTGTACGGCCTGCGCCTGACGTTCGACGCGATCGTTGCGCTGGGTCTGGCCGGCGTCCTGATTCCACTTGCCATGCTGGTCTCGACCCTGCTATTGGGCACCTGGATCGGCGTCAAGCTGCTGGGGCTAGAGCGGCGCGAAGCGCTTGTGGTCAGCGCGGGCAGCGCCGTATGCGGTGCCGCGGCCGCCATTGCCATGGCCTCCGTGGTAAAGACCGACAATCGCCAGACCGCCGTTGCCGTGGCTACGGTCGTGCTGTTCGGGACGGTCGGCATGGTGCTCTACCCTTACCTGTTCGACCTCGCCGTGGGTCACATGCACATGGCGGTCAGCGAACGCACTTTCGGCGTCTTCACCGGCGCCACCCTGCATGAGGTAGCGCAGGTCATCGCGTCCGGCAAGATGGTCAGCGATGCGACGGCCGATGCCGCCGTCGTCGCCAAGATGGTGCGCGTGCTGGCGCTCGGCCCCCTGCTGCTGATCATGGCTCTGTGGACCCGCACAAGCGAGCGCAAGCAAGGCCTCGATACCGGGGCCGCCGGCTGGTCCGGTCTCCTGCGCTCGGTACCGTGGTTTGCCCTTGGCTTTGTTGCCGTGATGGCCATCAACTCCGCCGGCATGGTGCCACATGCCTGGAAGCCCGGATTGATCGCACTGGACAACTGGCTGCTTGCCACCGCCATGCTCGCGATCGGCCTGCAAACACGCTTGATCGACCTGGTCCGCACCGGCCGCGCGCCGATGATCCTGGCGGGCATGTTGTTCGTGTTCCTGATCGCAGGCGGTGCGGCCTTGTGCTGGTTCGCCGCCTGAGCACCGGCAGATAAAAAGACCAACCCCAGAGGAGAAGCAGTGGAGAACCATCAGAACCCTGATCAGATATTGCCTGCGAGGCGCACATTCCTGCGGGGTGCGGCTGCAATTGGCGCACACGCCGCGCTTGGCGGCTTCGCGTTCGACGCAATGGCAGCCGCAAGCGCAAGCACGGTGGACTTGCCTTTCGATAACGGCACGCGCGAACTGGTGGCATTCCCCCAGAAACGCCCCCTGATCCTTCTGACCAGCCGTCCCCCGCAACTCGAGACGCCCTTCAGCGTATTCAATGAAGGCGCCGTCACGCCAAACGATGCGTTCTTTGTGCGATACCACTGGAGCGGCATTCCCACGTCCATCGATGCAGACAGCTACCGGCTGCAAGTGGGCGGCAAGGTTGCCAACCCGTTGGCGTTGTCGCTTGCGGACCTGAAGCAGATGGCCGACCCGGTCGAACTGGTGGCGGTCAATCAGTGCTCGGGGAATAGCCGTGGCTTTCTCACCCCGCGCGTCAACGGCGGCCAGCTGGCAAACGGTGCCATGGGCAATGCCAGATGGATGGGGATTCCGCTGAAAAAGGTACTGGAAAAGGCTGGCGTGCAACCCGGCGCCGTGCAGGTCAGCTTTGACGGACTGGATCACCCGCCGCTGGACAGCAGTCCGGACTTTGTGAAAGCGCTGCCGATCGATCACGCGCTGGATGGCGAGGTGATGCTGGCGTGGGGTATGAACGGGGCGGATCTTCCCCTACTCAACGGCTACCCGCTTCGGCTGGTGGTGCCGGGCCACTACGGCACCTATTGGGTGAAGCACCTTTCGAAGATCCAGGTACTTGACAGCGTCTTCGATGGTTTCTGGATGAGCGCCGCATATCGTACGCCCGACAATGGCTGCGCTTGTGTGGCGCCGGGCACGGCGCCCGCGCGTACAACGCCGATCGGCCGCTTCAACGTGCGCTCCTTCATCACCAGCCTGCAGACCGGCAGCAAGGTTCTGGCCGGCCATGAGACGGTCGTGCGCGGCATCGCATTTGACGGCGGGTACGGTGTTTCCGAGGTGGCCTTCTCCTCCGATGGCGGGCAGACCTGGAACGCAGCGCGCATGGGCAAGGATCTCGGCCGCTACTCCTTCCGGGAGTGGAGCGTGGCCTTCCGCCCCTCGCGCAAGGGCAGCTACGATCTGCGCGTACGCGCCACCAATCGAATCGGCCAAAGCCAGCCGCTCAATGCGCTCTGGAATCCGGCTGGCTATATGCGCAACGTGGTGGAAACCACCCGCGTCAGCGCAATATGAGGTACAGCATGATGTCTCCTAAACTGGTACGCGCCAGCCTCGCCGCCGCAATGGCAGTCGTGAGCGGCATTCCCGCTGCCTTTGCACTGGAAGTCACGCTACCCGCGGAAACCGCCAGCTATCGCGCTAGCGAACTCCCCGGATACCGCCTGGTGCAGCAGAACTGCATGACCTGCCACTCCGCTCAGTACGTGCAAAGCCAGCCGCCTTCTTCTACGCGCGCCTATTGGGATGCCACGGTGAAGAAGATGAAGAAGCCCTTTGGCGCACCGCTGAAGGACGAGGACATGCCGGCCATGATCGATTATCTGGTCAAAACCTACGGCGCCGAACGGGGCAAGGACAGCCCGGGAACCGCCGGCGCGCATCCGGCCGTGCAAGCATCCCCAGCGCCGCAGGATGCCAGGAGCCTGCTCAGTGCGAACAACTGCACCGCTTGCCACACTGTCGACAAGAAGCTGGTCGGGCCAGCGCTGCACGATGTCGCGGCGAAGTACGTCGGAAAAGCGGATGCCACCACGCAATTGATGCAGAGCATCCGTGCCGGCGGAAGCGGGAAATGGGGCGCCGTTCCCATGCCCGGGTTCCCGCAGCTAAGCGAGGCCGAATTGAAAACCCTGGCAAGCTGGGTGCTCACACAGTAGCAACAAGCCTGCGCGGGTTATCGGACAGATCACCGACATGGACAACATGCTTGGTCACGCTCTACTCCTGGCTTGCGAGGGGGGGCGATGCGCGGCGCATCTGGCACCACGGCATCCTCCTATTGCGTCCGGCCAGTACCGGGTCGAATGCGAACGCGCTGGGTTCATGGGGGTTCGATGCCGATACGCAGCCAGCGCACGCGCAGACTGACCGCTCCCCTGCCTGCCGAACCGCCTGGCGGGCGCTAGGCGCTACGAATGAATGCACGCACTTGCGGGTATATGCTCTCGCGCCAACGGCTGCCGGCAAAGATGCCATAGTGCCCGCAGCCTGCAGCGACAATATGTTGCTTGCGCCCGTCCGCGATACCGGTGCACAGTTCGTGCGCGGCCGCGGTCTGGCCAGCCCCTGAAATGTCGTCCAGTTCGCCTTCGATGGTCAGCAGGGAGGTGGCCGTGATGTCCTGCGGCCGAACCGGCATGCCGTCGATCTCCCAGTTGCCGTTTGCGAGCCGGAACTCCTGAAAGACGTCACGAATCGAATCGAGGTAATACTCGGCGGCCATATCGAGCACCGCGTTGTATTCATCGTAGAAGCGCACGTGCGCTTGCGCGTCGTCTGCGGCGCCCTCGACCAGGCTTAGGTAATAGTCGTAGTGCGACATCAGGTGACGGTCGGGATTCATCGCCACAAAGCCAGCATGCTGCAGGAAGCCCGGATAGACCTTGCGGCCGTGTCCTGGGTAGTTCGCCGGCACCGTGTGGATCAGATGATTCTCGAACCACGCGAACGACCTCTCCCTGGCCAGGGAATTCACTGCGGTGGGACTGCGGCGCGCGTCGATCGGGCCACCCATCATGGTCATGGTCTTGGGCGTCTTCTCGCCAGCGGAGGCCAGCAGGGAAATGGCCGCGAGCACCGGCACCGTGGGTTGGCTCACCGACACCACATGCAGGTTCTCGGCGCCGACGTGGCGGATGAATGCCTGGATGTAATGGATGTAGTCAGCCAGATGGAAGGCGCCGTGCTCAAGCGGCACCATGCGGGCATCGATCCAGTCGGTCACATAGACCTTATGGTCCTGCAGCAAGGTCTTCACGGTGTCGCGCAGCAGCGTGGCGTGGTGGCCCGATAACGGCGCGCACACCAGCACCACCGGCTCGTTCTTGAGCTGCCTGATGATCTCAGGATCGTCCGCATAGCGCTTGAAGCGCACCAGCCTGCAGAATGGCTTCTCGAGAATCGTCTGCTCGATGATAGGGATCTCGCGGCCATTGGAGCGGACCGACTTGATATCGAAGGCCGGTTTCTCATAGGCCTTGCCGAGCCGGTACAGCAGTTCGTAGCCGGCCGCCAGCCGAGTAGCGCCGGGTAGAAGGGAAAGCGGACTCGACGGATTGGTCAAGGTCTTGGCCGTTGCCTGCGCCCACGCGGTGAGTGGCTGTAACAACGAGCGCTGAAATTCATGCAACTGGTAAAGCATATTGATTTCCCGGTCGGACAGACTGGCCTGAAGCTAGATTGAAGATTACCCGCGAGGAAGCCCAGTGTGTCTGCAGCAATAGGCGCTAGCACACAGAAGGCAACGGAAAAGGCAAGGGAAACGGCAATGACGTTATTTTGCAATCACGCGGCTGCCCACTTCCCTTGCCTGCCCTTTACCCCTATTCACTCTCCCCCTGCAGCAGATCCAGTCGAAGCTGCTTCTTGTCGATTTTCCCGACACTGGTCTTCGGGATCTCGGAAACAAAGACGATCCGCTGCGGATCCGGCACGGCATACCGGCTGATGCGCCTGGTTTCCACGTGGCGCTCCAGGTGACGGCGAATCTGCTCGACAGTCAGTGCGCTGTCGTCGACGCATACCGCGGCCATTGGCCGCTCGCCCCATTTGTCGTCCGGCACCCCGATCACCGCGCATTCACGCACGCCGGGCATCTCGCAGATCAGGTTTTCGACCTCGATCGAGGACACCCACTCGCCGCCGGTCTTGATGACGTCCTTGAGACGATCCACCACCTGTACGTAGCCGTCCGGGCGCATGACCGCCACATCCTGGGTATGCAGGTATCCACCGGCCCAGAGTGCCTCCGATGCGTCGGGCTGGCCAAGGTAGGACAGCGTCAGGTACGGCGAGCGCAGCACGATTTCCCCTTGCGTCTTGCCGTCGCGCGGCACATCGCGCATCTCGTTGTCGACCACGCGGAAATCCACCAGGGGAATCGGCCTGCCGGTCATGCAGCGCATGCGAACGCTCTCATCGATATCGTCGGGAGCGCCTCCGGGCGGGAATTGCGACAGCGCGACAATTGGCCCCGTCTCCGACATGCCATAGCCGGCGAACACATCGATGCCTTGCGTGACAGCGGCTTTGCAAAGCGAGGCCGATAGCGCGGAGCCGCCGATGATCATCTTCCATCCGCTAAGATCCGTCTGCTGCTCGCCGGCCTTTTGCAGCAGCATCTGGAGAATGGTGGGCACGCAATGGGAAAAGGTCACCTTCTCCGCCTTGCGCAGGCGTAGCAGGTTCTCCGGCAAGTAGCGCCCTGGGAGCACGATCTTGAGGCCGAGCATGACGGCAACGTAGGGCATGCCCCACGCCAGCACATGGAACATGGGCGTGATGGGCATATAGACGTCTTCACGGTGAAGCCGCTGGCCATCGCGCGGAGCACACAGCGTGGTCGCCGTGGCGAGCGTATGCAAGACAATCTGGCGGTGGCTGTAGCTCACGCCTTTCGGATCGCCAGTGGTGCCCGTCGTATAGAAGATAGCCGCCGTGGTCCTCTCGTCGAAATCCCGGAATGCAAACTCGGCCGGTGCCTGGTCGATCAGTGCCTCGTATTCCCCCGCGACCGGCAGGCTGATCTCCCTCAGCGCCTGACCATCTGCTATCACGATGATCTTGCGAAGGTAGCGCAATTCCGAGCGTATCTGCTCCACCAGGGGCAGGAAGTCGGCATGGACCAGGGCTAGATCGGCACCCGAGTCGTTCAGCGTATAGGCAATCTGCTTGGGAGAGATGCGCACGTTAACCGTGAAGAGCCTCGCGCCCATCATAGGGATGGCGAAATAGCTCTCCAGGTAGCGGTGGCTGTCCCAATCCATGACCGCAACGGTCGACCCTTGTACGACGCCCTGTGCATCCAGTGCGCAGGCAAGCCGCCCGACACGCTGGCGGAACTCGCTGAAGGTAAAGCGCCGCTCCCCGCAGTAATTGATCTCCTGGCTGCCATAGAGGCTGACCGAATTCAGAAGCAGTTGCCCAACAAGCAACGGATAGTCATAGGCGGATGGAGTTGCCGACGCATGGCGCGCGGACGGTTCAAATGCTTGCATAGGAAGTCTCCGTGTAGTGTTTGTGAGTAGCATGCTCCGCCAGCGATGCGACGTCCGTCCTTTGTGAACGTCGCGCGCCGGCCTGATGCGCTGGATTCTGCCCTAGTCCCACTCCGCATCCCCCCCCAAGGCAGGGGGGCGATGCCACGGGCGCCAGGGTAAGAATGCTGGCAAGCGGCTGTTGGGCTTGGTGTGCGTTGCGCACGTTTTTGCGTTTCTTGCAGTACGCAGCCACCAAGCCAGGGCCGCTATCAACAACAAGGAGACACTCGTGGAATGCATCAAGTGGTTTGACCGGGGCGGTCGTGCACTCATGGCCGCAGGCACCGTGGTCCTGTGCCTCGCTGGCCAGCAGGCCGGCGCCGAAACCTGGCCTGCCAAGCCGGTTCGCATCGTCACAGCTGCGCCCGCGGGCGGCACCGCCGACATGCTCGCCCGTAGCCTGGCTGACGGGCTGACCAGGCAACTTGGCCAACCCTTTATCGTCGACTCCAAGCCGGGTGGCTTCGGCGCCATTGCAGTGCAAGACATGCTGGCAGCGCCGCATGACGGCTATACGCTACTGGTCATCCAGGACGGTATTGCATCCGAAGCCCCTTTCCTGGCCAAGCAGCGGTTCGACCCCTTCAAGGACATCAAGCCGGTTGCGGAACTGGCGCGCGGCGGATTAGTGCTCGTCGGCAATCCCGCCTTGCCCGCCAAGACTCTTGGCGAACTGATCTCCTATGTCAAAGCCCATCCCGCCTCGGTCAACTATGCGTCCTACAGCACAGGCATGCTCGGGCATACCATGGGTCTGCAGTTGAATCAGCTTGCCGGCATCGACATGAGCCATGTGGGCTACAAGGGATCTCCGCCGGCGTTGCAGGATGTGATGGGAGGGCATGTCCCCCTGACGTTCGATGGGACAGCGACTTCGCTGCCGCTCATCAAGGCTGGCAAACTCCGCGCCTTCGCCGTCAGTTCGCCGAAGCGCCTTGCGACGCTCCCGCAGGTACCTACGTTCACCGAACTTGGCTACCCTGCGCTTAACCAGCTCGCATGGATCGGCGTCTGGGTAGCACCTGACGTGCCCGAAGCGATCCAGGACCGCTTGCGTGCGGCAACCCGCAAGGTGCTTGAATCGGCATCGGTACGGGATCGCATTGCCGAACTCGGCCTGGACGTTGGGGTTCCCAGGAGCCAGGCTGAACTGGGCGCCTCGCTGCGCACGGCGCACGATCGTCAGGGCGCACTGCTAAAGGCGATTGACTTCAAGCCTGACTAGCCACAGCCGCTCGTACACAATACCGCTAGCCAGGAACGCTTGCCCATGAACACGCCAAACACAAGCATGGATCTTGATGCCGAGCCTGACAATCGTGCTGTCATTCCCGCTACACGTCGCGCAGCAGGCCTAGCAGTTGCGCCCTGCGCACGATCTGCTTGCGCGTGCCGGCATCGAGCTTGGCGGACAGATTCTTCAGGTGCCATTTGACGGTCTCTTGCCCGATGCCCATGGCAAGCGCGATTTCCTTGTTGGCAAGGTGCCGGGCCAGCAGTTCCAGGACATTGCGCTCTTTCGGCGTCAGCACCATGCTGGGCGCCGCGCGCGGCCCGTCTGCGCCAGTCGCGGCGAGGGGACGTGCCGCCGGCGCCGGCGTGGCGGGATCAAGACGCCGGGCAGCTGTGGATTCAGTCTCGATATCGCGCGCCCAGTCCGCCAGCGCGGGATGGACGTCGCGTACGCCGCGCGTCACCCCGTATGCCTCCAGCAGGTTCATGGCTTCACGCAGCAAGGCAAGGCTCTTCTCCCCGCAGCGGTCCATGGCCAGCGCCCGCAGCGCCATGATCTCGATGCGCACGACCTCGCGCTTCATCGCCTCGGCCCCTGCCTCCGCCCGCGTCAGCTGCTGCTGCGCCGCGCGCCAGTCCTGCTCGGCAATGCACGTATAGGCATGCGCCAGATCCTGGAGCAGGACCAGGTTGCGCTGCCGGATCGGAGACTCGGGCGCGGCGTTGTCTGCAACGATCTCATCGATGCGCCGCCGCAGGGTCCGGCACGTCTCGGAGCGAAAACGCCCGCTATGCAGCCGCAACTGCTCTGTCAGGCTGGCCACGCACAGCCTGGGCAGGTTGCGGGCAATGCCAACCGCATACATGGTCTCGAGCAGGTCGAGAGCGCGATGCTCGACGCCCCTGGCGGCGGCGATGCGGGCCGCCGTGCGGTAAGCCAGCAGCACCGTGTCCGGCGTCCCGCCACGCTCCAGGACATCCAGGCGATTGGCCAGCAGCGCTGCCGCTTCGTCTATCTGGTCCCGCGCATAAGCGGCGGCGGCCAGCAAGCCGGCGATCATGCAGGAAAACGGGTGGCGCCGGCCCAACTCTTCGTCGGCGCGGGCCAGTGCCGGGCGCAGCGTGCGCTCCGCCAATAGCACCTGTCCCTCGAACAGGTACCCCAGCCCGATGATGTAATCGCGCCAGCGGATCACATAACGGTAGGCAAGACTGGCGTCGCCGCGCGGCGCGTTCTGTTCGTAACGGCGCGCCTTGGCATACTCCCCTGCCGTCAGCGCGCGCACGGCCAGGCGGTTGGCATGCGCCTGCTGCAGCCACGCATCGTTGACGGGTGGTGCCTCCCCCCAGCGATCGAACAGTGCCGCGACGCGGTCCGGCTCGTCCGCGTAGTAGGCCGCGGCGCTCAGGATCAGGTCGATCTCGTAGCGCATGGCATCGTCCGGCGTCGCATGGCGCAGGATTTGCCGCACTTGCGCCTCGGCCTGCTGGTGGCGCTCGCTCAGCGCCAGCGCCCATGCCGCCGCCAGGCGCAGGCGTGGATGCCGGTCCAGCTCGGGCTCGGGCAGCCATTCGAGCCATTCGAGCACGGCGGACAACTGGCCGCGCGTGGCGGCGTCATGCAGGCAGCGCTGCGCCAGCCCATAGGCAGTCTCGCGCTGGCCGCTGGCGAGCGCGTGGCGCGCGGCAGCCTCGGTCATGCCATGATCGGCAAGCCAGTGCATCGCACGATCGTGCATCCCGGCGAGTTCCTGAGCCGGGAGGTCCGCCAGCCGGGTGCGCAGCGCATCGCGTGCCATCGCATGCAGGCGGAACCACTCGCCATGCTGGTCCGAGACGACAAACAGCGGCGTGTCACGCATCAGACGCTGCAAGCGCTCCTGCGCATCCGGCAACCCCGTCACGGCGTGGCAAAGATCGGCATGCAGCAGCTCAACGATCGAGATGCGCGTCAGGAACCCGGTATCCGCATCGGAGAGCCTGGCGAGCAGCGCGGTAACGAAGTGTTCTCGCATGCCTCCGGTACTGCTGGCGAAGGCATCAATGGCGGCAACGGGATCAGGAGCATGGGTGATTGCCGCCAGCGCGAGTTGCAGGCCGAGCGGCCAGCCCTCGGTCACGTCATGCAACCTGGCGCAGGCGTCGGCCTCCACGCTAGTCTCAAAATGCCTGCCGATCAGCGCGATCGTCTCGTCCAGGCGGAAACGCAGCAAGCCGGTATCGACTTTCACGCACTGGCCATATGGGCCCAGCCGCTCCACGACCGTGTCGAAGCCGCCGCGGGCCGCCACCACGATGCGCAGGTTGGATGGCAAGTTGTTAAGCAGGTAGATCAGCGCATCGCGGCTGGCGTCCGGCAGCCGCTCGGCCTCATCCAGTATGAGAACGACATCCAGCGCAAGGTGGGCAACCTCGCCCAGCCATGCCGTGAACCCCTCCAACGGTCCATCGGTCGCCCTCTCTCCTTCCAGCAGCCGTCCGCCGAATGCAGCACGCCCGCAGCCTGAGCGAATCGCGCTCGTGAGGCTCATCAGCAACCGGCGGGGATCGTTGCCCTCATCCAGAGACACCCAGGCCACGGCGCTGCCGCGCATGATGTATTCGCGGTGCCACTGGATCAGCAGGGATGTCTTGCCGAAGCCGGCAGGCGCTTGCACGATCGTCACGGGCCGGTCAACGAACCGCTCGCTATCCGAACGCAGGCGCGACCGCGCTAGCAGGTGGCGCGGTGCGCGCGGTGGACTGGTCTTGAGCAGCAGTTCCGATGCTGTGATGCCAGTGCCACTGGTGGGATTTGTCATCAAGTAAGCCCGGCAGGCTATGCCGATCAAGTGGGTTGAGCGTATCCGGCGGGTCAGCCGAAGCGCACGGCCAATGCCGCGGATTATAGCCACGCCGGGTGCATTGCTGGTCGCTCTCAGGGATATCCCTGTGCCCTATCCCCCCCGCTGCTGGGGGGAGCCCCCCACCGGCGCGCTCCTACCATTCAATCCACAATCAGGACGATCAAACAAGGGACGCAATGCCTGCAGCCGACAACCCAATCGCTACGACGCCCGGCGTCCATGCACCAACGTCGCCCTAACCCGCCCTGCCCCGCTCTAACCCGAAACCGGCCCAGACCATGTTCCGCCATCTGTTCGTCCCTGTCGACCCCCGCGACCACGACGCCAAAGCAACGCTGCAAGCGATCGCACTGGCCCGCAGCCACGGTGCGCGCATCAGCTTCCGGCATGCGCAGGATAGCTGTACGCGCGGCCAGTCGCAGGTCCGCGAGGCGCTGGTCCGGGCAGATGCGGCGGCACGTGCGCAGGGCGTAGCGAGCACGTTCGCCAGTCTCGTTGCCGAACATCCGGCGCGGGCCTTGCTGGCCGCGGCGGACCAGGCCGGTTGCGACGCGATTGTCCTCGCCCATGGCGCGGGGGATCTCGCCGAGCCGGCGTCACCTGCCAGGGACATACTGATGCATGCCCGCATTCCGGTGCTATCGATCGGGGCTGCTTGCGCACCCGCGCCCATTGCGGCAATCGATTTGCTGCACAACGCGTACAGCCGCCTGGCGACGCTGCTGGACGCCTGGCTGCGCCTCGTCGAAGCGCCGCCGGTGGCGGGCGCGCCGATTGTCGCGGCTCCCATGCTGGCAGCCGTCGAATATGTGCACCAGACGATTCATCCGCTGCAACGGCGCAAGGAGGCCACGTTGTTTCGCCGCCTGAGCCAGCGCAGCGAAGCCCTGCGCGCAGAACTGGAAGAGCTGTCCCGCCAGCATTTGCGCCAAGAGAATCTGCTTGACGACCTTGCCGTGCAAGTGGAGCAAGCCGCTGCCAGCGCGTCCGCATTTACCGCGCTCGCCCGGGTGGTCGAGCAGTATGCCCGCCTGGTATGGGAGTACAGGGGCCGCGAAGAAGGCGTGGTATTGCCGGCGGCGCGCCACTACCTCACTCAGGCCGATTGGGATGCGCTGCATGTCGCGCTGACCCAGGCCGTCGATCACCGCGCCGGGATTCGCTCCGACGCCACGTTTGCACAGCTGCTGGCCGCGCTTGCCCCAGCCGCACCGCCGGATGCCTGAACGCATCCCGGCGGATCACCGCTAAACCGAATCAACCACATACTGAATATAACGAGGAGGAGTCAACATGCCACACGCCATTCGAATCCATGAAACCGGCGGCCCGGAAGTCTTGCAATGGGAAGAGGTCGCCGTGGGTGATCCGGGTCCCGGGCAGGTGCGCTTGCGCCATGAAGCCGTTGGCCTGAACTTTGCGGACACCTACTTTCGCTCGGGCTTGTACCCGATGCCACTGCCGGCCGGCATGGGCGTTGAAGCCGCCGGCGTGGTCGAGGCCGTCGGGGCCGGCGTCAGCCAGGTCGCGGTGGGCGATCGCGTCACCTATACGGGCTTTCTGAATACGCTCGGCGCGTACAGCACCGAACGCCTGATCCCGGCTGCGGCGCTGATCAAGCTGCCCGCCGGCATCGCCTGCGAGACAGCAGCCGCCATGACCATGCGCGGCCTGACTTGCGCCTACCTGATGCGCCGCATCTACGCTTTCAAGCCCAACGACACCATCCTGCTGCACGCCGCCGCCGGCGGGGTCGGCCTGATCGTCTCGCAATGGGCGAAGCTGCTCGGCCTCACCGTGATCGGCACCGTGTCGAGCGAGGCCAAGGCGGCCGTCGCCCGCGCCCACGGCTGCGACCACATCATCGACTACAGCCGTGAGGACGTGGCCAAGCGCGTGCGCGAACTGACCGACGGCGTCGGCGTCAGCGTGGTCTTCGACAGCGTCGGCAAGGACACCTTCGAGGCTTCGCTGGATTCGCTCAAGCGCCGCGGCCTGATGGTCTGCGTGGGCACCGCCTCGGGCCCGATCCCGCCGTTCAACCCGCAATTGCTGGCAATGAAAGGGTCGCTCTACCTGACCCGCCCGGCACTGGCCGACTACATCGCCGATCCCGCCGAAAAGAAAGAACTGGCGGATGAACTGTTCGCCCATGTCGCGGCCGGCCGCATCCGGATTGAAATCAACCAGCGCTACGCCCTGCAGGACGCGGCACAAGCCCATCGGGACCTGGAGTCGCGCAAGACCACCGGATCCTCGATTTTCGCGGTCTAGGAGGGCATCATGCGTGTCGAACAATTGACTTGCGCCATCGGCGCCGAGTTGACCGGCGTCAAGCTGGCCGATGCCATCCACGATGGCGACCTGTTTGCGCAGATCCGGTCTGCGCTCATCCGGCACCGCGTGGTGTTCCTGCGCGGCCAGGACATGACGCGCGCCGAACACGTCGCCTTTGCGCGCCTCTTTGGCGAGCTGGAAGACCACCCGGTAGCCGGCAGCGACCCCGATCATCCCGGCCTGGTGCGGATCTACAAGAATCCGGATCAGCCGAACGATCGCTACGAGAACGCGTGGCACTCGGATGCCACCTGGCGCCCAGCCCCGCCCCTCGGCTGCGTACTGCGCTGCGTGGAGTGCCCACCGGTAGGCGGCGACACCATGTGGGCAAACATGGTCCTGGCCTATGAAAACCTGCCCGACCACATCAAGAGCCAGATCGCCGACCTGCGCGCGCGCCACAGCATCGAAGCCAGCTTCGGCGCCGCCATGCCGATCGAGAAGCGCCTTGCGCTGAAGGCCCAGTTCCCGGATGCCGAGCACCCGGTCGTGCGCACCCACCCGGAGACCGGCGAGAAGGTGCTGTTCGTGAATGGCTTCACCACGCACCTCACCAACTTCCACACGCCGCAGCGTGTTCGCTACGGCCAGGACGGAAATCCGGGCGCTAGCCTGCTGCTCAACTACCTGATCAGCCAGGCCAATATCCCCGAGTACCAGGTGCGCTGGCGCTGGCAGCCCAATAGCGTGGCGATCTGGGACAACCGCTCGACCCAGCACTACGCCGTCATGGATTACCCGCCCTGCCATCGCAAGATGGAGCGCGCCGGAATTATTGGCAACACCACGTTTTAGGCAGTCAACAGGCTTAGCGCAATTGAATCTGCCCCAATCCGACAAGGAGTAACAAATGCAATTTCTCGACGATTCCCTGCATCCCGAAAACCAGGACAAAGTAGTCATCACCGTGGCGCCCTACGGCCCCGAGTGGATGCCGGCGGATTTCCCCGAAGACATTCCGGTGACCATGGAAGAACAGGTGCAGAAGGCCGTTGACTGCTACAACGCGGGGGCCACGGTGCTGCACCTGCACGTACGCGAACTCGATGGCAAGGGCTCCAAGCGCCTGTCCAAGTTCAATGAGCTGATCGCCGGCGTGCGCGCCGCGGTGCCCGACATGATCATCCAGGTCGGTGGCTCGATCTCGTTTGCGCCGGAAGACGACGGCCAGGCCGCCAAGTGGCTGTCGGACGATACGCGCCACATGCTGGCTGACCTTGACCCCAAGCCGGATCAAGTGACGGTAGCCATCAATACGACGCAAATGAACATCATGGAGCTGCTCTATCCGGAATACCTGGAGGGCACCTCGCTGGCCAACCCGGCTTTCCAGGCCGCCTACAGCGAAATGACCGTGCCGGCCGGCCCTGCCTGGGTCGAGGAGCACCTGAGGCGCCTGCAGGCCTCCGGCATCCAGCCGCATTTCCAGTTGACGGGCATCCATGCGCTCGAAACGCTTGAGCGCCTGGTGCGCAAGGGCGTATACACGGGACCGCTGAACCTGACCTGGATCGGTATCGGTGGCGGCTTCGACGGTCCGAATCCGTTCAATTTCATCAACTTCGTCCATCGCGCGCCGGATGGTTGCACGCTGACCGCCGAATCGCTGTTGAAGAACGTCCTGCCGTTCAACATGATGGCCATGGCGATGGGCCTGCACCCGCGCTGCGGCATCGAGGACACCATCATCGACCAGCATGGCAAGCGCATGACCTCGGTGCAGCAGATCGAGCAGTGCGTGCGCGTCGCCCGCGAACTCGGCCGCGAAGTGGCCAACGGCAAGGAAGCGCGCGAGATCTACAAGATCGGCGTGCAGTACAAGGATGCCGACGAAACCCTGGCAGTGCATGGCATGGCGCCCAACCGCAAACCGGGCCAGGTGAACCTGCCCTTGCGCGCAGCCTGACGCCAGCCTGGGCAAGCGGGTGGGCGAAGATGCCCGTCCGCTTGCCACAGACCGCAAAATCTGCGCCTCATTCGCGACACCATAGCGGCATCAGACCGCAGGAGACTTTCATGGGACAGTACCTTTCCGAGACCGCCCCCGCGGACACGGATCTCACCGCCAAGCCGGCACGCTCGCATGCCTACGCGTGGCTGGTATTCGCCCTTATCTTTGCGCTCCTGCTGTCCGACTACATGTCGCGGCAGGTGCTGAATGCCGTCTTTCCTCACCTGCGGCTCGAGTGGGGCCTGTCCGACGCCAAGCTCGGCTCCCTCAGCGGCATCGTCGCGCTGATGGTCGGGCTGTTCACGGTCCCGTTCTCGCTGGTGGCCGATCGCTGGGGCCGCGTCAAGAGCCTGGCCCTGATGGCGCTGCTCTGGAGCTGCGGCACGCTGGCATGCGCGCTCTCCGCCAGCTACGGGCATATGCTGGCCGCCCGCTTTTTCGTCGGCATTGGCGAGGCTGCCTATGGCAGCGTCGGGCTGGCCGTGATCCTGAGCATCTTCCCGCCGTCCATGCGTGCCACCCTGACCGGCGCCTTTACTTCCGGCGGCATGTTCGGCGCGGTGCTCGGCATGGGGCTGGGCGGCGTCGTGGCGGCGCGCTTCGGCTGGCGCACGGCGTTTATGGCCATGGCCGTATTCGGCCTGGTCGTCGTGCTGATCTACTGCGTGACCGTTACCGAAGGCAGGCTCGCGCGCCGTGCGGCGGGGGCACCGGCCACGCGCCGTGCCGCGGTGCCAGGCCATGCGCGTACGCCCTTGCTGGCGACATTGCGTGGGCTCTTCTGGGCACCATCGCTGGTATGCGCCTATGTCGGCAGCGGCCTGCAGTTGTTCATCGCTTACGCGATCATGGCCTGGATGCCAAGCTACCTGAACCGTTACTACGACATGCCAGCCGACAAGGCCGCTCTGCTCGCCGCGGGGCTGCTGATCGTCAGCGGCGTTGGCATGACCTTGTGCGGGATGCTGACGGACTGGGCAAGCCGCAAGGCACCGGGCCGCAAGCTAACGCTCGCGATCACCTTCTGCCTCGTATCGTGCGTGCTGCTGTTGGCGGGCTTCCGCCTGCCGCCGGGTAGCGCGCAGTTGCTGCTGATCGCTTGCGGCTTGCTGCTGGCAATGGGTACCTGGGGCCCGGCCGGCGCCATGGTGGCGAATCTCACCCGCCCCACGACCCACGCAACCGCGCTGGCGATGCTGACGCTGGCCAACAACCTCCTTGGTGCCGCGCCTGCGCCCTACCTGACGGGCGTGCTCGCCGACAGGATCGGCTTGCTGGGTGCCCTGCAGTGGATTCCGCTGATGTCCCTGGGCGCTGCGGCGGTGTTCTTCATTGCCCGGTCGCGCTACCTGCGGGACCTGCGGCTTGCCGAGTCGCGCAATGAAGCGGACAACGCCGGAACCTGAGCCCTCCGACAATTCCTTTATCCGTTGAGTAGACAAGATGCATCACATGGAAATGCCCCCGATCGTCATCGTTCCCGGACTGCGCGAGCACGTGCCGGAACACTGGCAGACCTTGCTGGCCGAGAAACTGCGCACCGCCGGGCGGCAGGTCTGCATCGTGCCCCCGCTGGAGCACGACAAACTTGACTGCGCCGTGCGCGTCGCGGCCCTGGAACGCACGCTGGCGAGCCTGCGGGAGCCGGCCTTGCTGGTGGCCCACAGTGCCGGCGTCATGATTACGGTGCACTGGGCGCGCCGTTCCGCGCGCCCGGTACGCGGCGCCTTGCTGGCCGCGCCGCCCGACTTCGATCATCCGCTGCCCGACGGCTATCCGGACCAGGATGCGCTGCGCCTGAACGGCTGGACGCCGGCACCGCGCACAACATTGCGCTTCCCGAGCATCGTAGCGGCCAGCCGCAACGATCCGCTCAGCCGCTTCGAGGAAGCCGCAGGCTTCGCCCGTGCATGGGGCAGCCAGCTGGTCGACCTGGGTAACGTAGGTCATCTCAACCCCGCCTCGGGATATGGCGAGTGGCCACGTGCCGAGTCGTTGCTTAGGGAGCTAGCCGAACTGTCCGGGCAGGAACCGCGCAAGGACTGACAGGCCAGCCCCCCCCGATCGCCAGCGTACGTCAAGCCGGATCTCTCGCTTAGTTTCGGCTCGTTCGGCATACAATTATGCCTCTTTTGAATTTCAAGTGGGTGGTATCGTGGGCGGATTCCAGGTAAAGAAGAACACAAGCGATGCACAGCAAACTGTTTGAAGCAGCCCTTGG
>NZ_BAAILO010000100.1:0-32990 GCF_054589115.1 Cupriavidus sp. 8B
CAAGACCCCAGGAATCTATACCATAGACCATCCTCAGCGTTGCGCCAGACCCCAGTTGGGAAGGCTCTACAACGCAACAGCCGTAAACATACCGCTAGCAGGCATAATCATCATTATGTTAAATGATGATTATGCCCATCAACAGATTCCCCGGGGCCACCCGGCTTTTCTGCCCTGGCTTGCCGCCATGGGGTGCGCCTGGCCTAGATTCTGGCGTGGCAGACGCCCAGCTGCTGGCCCATCAGGACCAGATCGGCAAAGGTACGCCCCTTCATCTTGCGCATGGCCTGTCCGCGGTGGATCTTCACAGTGACCTCGCTGATGCCCATCTCGGCGGCAATCTGCTTGTTCATCAGCCCGGACACCGCCAGCGCCATCACCTCCGGCTCGCGCGGCGTCAGGGTCTGGAAGCTGGCGCGCAGCATCTGGACCTGGCGCATGCCCACGCGCCGCCGGCGATCCTTCTCGAGCGCCACCGATACGGCGTCGAGCAAGTCCTGGTCGCGCAACGGCTTGGCCATGAAGTCTTCCGCACCGGCTTTCATCGCTGCCACGGTCATTGCAATATCCCCATGGCCGGTCATGAAGATGATCGGCACATGGATACCCAATTGACCGAGGCGCGCCTGCAGGTCAAGTCCGCTCGGGCCACGCAGCCTGACATCGAGGACCAGGCAACAAGGCACATCCGGCAACAGTGCGACGTTCATGTCGACCGAGCGGAACAGATTCCCCAGTGCATCGCGTAGCACGGCATCGTCGTCGACGACCATCACCAACCCTTCGTCCCGAGCACTCGGCTCGGCGCATTCCAGGCTTTGGGATGTCTCGATCCACTTCTCCATTCCGCTCAAAAAAAGTACCTGCGGCGCCTGCAGCACCAGCAGTCGCGTCATCCCATCGATTCCTGTGCGGGGGAACCAGGCCACATAACCGTTCACATAACCGTTGGCAGCCTACGCCACGGCTGTGGTCGCATTGTGAATTTGTGTTGGCTCTTGCCTTGGGCAAGGCTCGCCGGCATGACCGCCTCATACCAAAGGACAATAGACGCCTCTTGCCCCTCCCCCTAGCCTTGCGCTCACTCCGGCAACCAGGAATCGTCCCATGGCGTGCGCACCCTCTCCCGCATGGCGTGCGGCCGCGCTGCTTGCCGCAGCCATCGCTATAGCACCCGTATTCTCCTTCGATGCCTTGGCCGCCGCCCCGCAGGTGCGTACACAGGCGCCGGGCTTCTATCGCATGATGCTGGGAGATTTCGAGGTGACCGCCCTGCTCGACGGCACCCATCCGTTTCCGGTGCAGCAAGTGTTGGCCAGACAGACCGGCCTAGCCGGCGGCACGGCGCAGGTAAGCCTGGCCGAGGCCAGCCCGGGCGAAGCCGACGCGCTGCTGGCGGCGGCGCACCTGAAGGCCCCGGTGGAAGGCGCCATCATTACCTTCCTGATCAACACCGGCGCCAGGCTGGTCCTGATCGATAGCGGAGCCGGCGCCCTCTACGGCGCCGACGGCGGCCATCTGCTGGGGAACCTGCGTGCCGCCGGCTACCGGCCCGAACAGGTCGACGCGGTGCATCTGACCCATCTGCACGCCGACCATGTCGGCGGCGTCATCCTGAACGGCCGCATGGCCTTTCCCAACGCCACCGTCCATGTCAGCAAACGCGACGCCGACTACTGGATTCCGGCCAACTACACAACGAACTTCCCGGACCCGGGCCGATGAGCCGCGCGCCCGGCCGCGGCCGACCAAGCCCGCATACGCCCCGACGATAGTGAACTAATACGTACAGACAATGGCGATGCGCAGCCGGCAGGTTTAGCCTTCGCTCGGGAGCTGCCGCACCGTTTCTGCACGCTCTTGCCAACCCAACTTCAGGAGAGAATCATGGCCAATTCCAAGCTCGAAGTGCTGACTCCGCAAAACAGCCAGATGATCTTCATCGATCACCAGCCGCAAATGGCATTCGGCGTGCAGTCGATGGACCGCCAGGCGATGAAGAACAATGCGGTTGGGCTGGCCAAGGCTGCCAAGATCTTCAACATCCCCACCACCATCACCACGGTGGAGAGCGAGTCGTTCTCCGGCTACACCTACCCCGAGCTGCTCGACGTGTTCCCGGGCCAGAAGACACTGGAACGCACCTCGATGAACTCGTGGGACGACCAGAAGGTGCGCGACGCGCTGAAAGCCAACGGCCGCAAGAAGGTTGTCGTCGCCGGCCTGTGGACCGAAGTCTGCAACACCACCTTCGCGCTGTGCGCGATGCTCGAAGGCGACTACGAGATCTACATGGTTGGCGATGCCTCCGGCGGCACCAGCAAGGAAGCGCATGACTACGCCATGCAGCGCATGGTGCAGGCCGGCGTAGTGCCGGTGACCTGGCAGCAGGTGCTGCTCGAATGGCAGCGCGACTGGGCGCATCGCGACACCTATGACGCCGTGATGAAGCTGGTCAAGGAACACTCCGGCGCCTACGGCATGGGCGTGGACTACGCCTATACCATGGTGCACAAGGCCGCCCAGCGCACCGCCACGCCGCACGAATCCATCGCCCCGGTGCCGGCCCGCTGAGAGCCGCAGGGCCACGCCGCATCCCACCATACGCCTGGAGCACCCAGCATGAACACCATCACGACCAAGGATGGCACCCAAATCTATTACAAGGACTGGGGCAGCGGCCGCCCGGTCGTGTTCTCGCACGGATGGCCACTCAATGCGGACGCCTGGGACGCGCAGATGCTGTTCCTGGTGCAGCACGGTTTCCGCGTGATCGCCCACGACCGCCGTGGCCATGGCCGCTCCAGCCAGTCCGCCAAGGGCAACGACATGGACACCTATGCCGACGACCTGGCCGCTCTGATCGAGGCGCTGGACCTCAAGGGCGCGGCGCTGGTCGGCCACTCCACCGGCGGCGGCGAAGTGGCCCACTACATCGGCCGCCACGGCACCAAGCGCGTCTCCAAGGCGGTGCTGATCGGCGCGGTGCCGCCTATCATGCTGAAGACCGAGGCCCACCCCGGCGGCCTGCCGATGGATGTGTTCGACGGCATCCGCAAGGGTGTGGCGCAGAACCGTTCGCAGTTCTACAAGGACCTGGCGGTGCCGTTCTTCGGCTTTAACCGCCCCGAGGCTAAGGTCTCGCAAGGCACCATCGATGCGTTCTGGGCACAAGGCATGACTGGCGGCGCCTACGGCCAATACCTCTGCATCAAGGAGTTCTCGGAAGTCGACTACACCGAAGACCTGAAGAAGATCGACGTGCCGACCCTGTTCCTGCACGGCGCCGACGACCAGATCGTGCCGATCGACAACTCGGCCAAGCTGGGCGCCAAGCTCGTCAAGAACGCCACGCTGAAGATCTATCCGGGCGCCTCGCATGGCATGTGCGTGGTCAACGCCGACCAGGTCAACGCCGATCTGCTGGCTTTCCTGGCCGCCTGACAGGATGCCGTCCCGCGACCCCATGGCAGGCCGGGGCGGCCTGCCCTCCTCCCCGTCTTCCCTCTCACCGACCCGCCGACAGTTCATCGCCGGCGCCGCTGCGCTGGGCGCGGCGGCTGCCAGCCGGAGTTTCGCCATGACCCAATCCAGCACACCCGAACTCATCCTCGTCAACGGCAAGTTCGCCACCCTTGACCGCGCCAATCCGCAGGCCGAAGCCGTGGCCATCAGCGACGGCAAGTTCGTCGCCGTCGGCACGCGCTTTGAGATCATGCAACTAGCCGGCACCACCACCAAGGTGGTCGACCTGCAAGGCAGGCGCGCCATCCCCGGGCTGATCGACAGCCACATGCACATCATCCGCGGCGGCCTGAACTACAACATGGAGCTGCGTTGGGACGGCGTGCGCTCGCTGGCCGACGCCATGCGCATGCTCAAGGCCCAGGTGGCGCGCACGCCCGCGCCGCAGTGGGTACGCGTGGTCGGCGGCTTCACCGAGCACCAGTTCGCCGAAAAGCGCCTGCCGACCATCGAGGAGCTGAATGCGGCGGCTCCGGACACGCCCGTGTTCATCCTGCACCTGTACGACCGGGCCATCCTCAACGGCGCCGCGCTGCGTGCAGTCGGCTATACCAAGGACACACCGAATCCGCCCGGCGGCGAGATCGTGCACGACAAGGCCGGTAATCCCACGGGCCTGCTGCTCGCCAAGCCGAACGCCACCATCCTGTACGCCACGCTGGCCAAGGGGCCGAAGCTGCCGCCCGAGTACCAGAAGAACTCCACGCGGCATTTCATGCGCGAGGTCAACCGCCTGGGCGTGACCGGCGTGATCGACGCCGGCGGCGGCTACCAGAACTACCCGGAGGACTACCACATCATCGAGGAGCTGCACAAGGACGGGCAGCTCACGGTGCGCCTGGCCTACAACCTGTTCACGCAGAAGCCCAAGGACGAGCTCAGCGATTTCAGCGGCTGGTCCAAGCAGATCAAGCCTGGCCAGGGCGACGACCTGTACCGCCACAACGGCGCCGGCGAGATGCTGGTCTACAGCGCCGCCGACTTCGAGGACTTCCGCGTCGAGCGGCCCGACATGCCGCCGTCGATGGAAGGCGACCTCGAACCGGTGATCCGCCTGCTGGCGGAAAACCGCTGGCCCTGGCGCCTGCACGCCACCTACAACGAGACCATCTCGCGCGCGCTGGACGTCTACGAGAAGGTGGCCAAGGACGTGCCCTTCGACGGCCTGCACTGGTTCTTCGACCACGCCGAGACCATCACCGACCGCAACATCGACCGCATCGCGGCGCTGGGTGGCGGCATCGCCGTGCAGCACCGCATGGCCTACCAGGGCGAGTATTTCGTCGAGCGCTACGGCGTACGCGCGGCCGAGGCCACGCCGCCGATCAAGCGCATGCTGGAGCGCGGCGTCAAGGTCGGCGCCGGCACCGATGCCACGCGTGTGGCATCGTACAACCCGTGGGTGTCGCTGTACTGGCTGACTACCGGCAAGACGGTGGGCGGGCTGTCGATGTATCCGCAGGCCAACCTGCTCGACCGCGACACCGCGCTGCGGCTGTGGACCGAAGCCAACACCTGGTTTTCCTCCGAAGAAGGCAAGAAAGGCCAGATCAAGGCCGGCCAGCTGGCCGACCTGGCGGTGCTCTCCGCCGACTACTTCAGCGTGCCCGGGGACGAGATCCAGGACATCACTTCGGTGATGACCGTGCTGGGCGGCAAGGTGGTGTACGGCGACGGCGATTTCGACAAGCTCGCGCCGGCGCTGCCGCCCGCCATGCCGGACTGGTCGCCGGTGCGTCATGCCGGGGGCTACCAGCCGCGGCCGCAGGCGAAAGCGCTCGCACTCAACACCGCCTGCGGCTGCGCCAGTGCCTGCGGCGTGCACGGCCACGGCCATGCGAACGCGTGGACCGCCGGTGTGCCTGCTTCGGACGAAAGCACCTTCTGGGGCGCGCTTGGCTGCTCGTGCTGGGCCTTCTGAACCAGGGAAACGCGAGATGAACCGCCCCGCTTCCACCGTTCACCCGGCGGCCGGTGCCGTGCGGCTGCCGTCCTGGCTGCGCTGGCTGGCCCTGCTGGCGCTGTGCGCTGCCTACCTGCAAGGCGGCCTGGTCAAGGCCATGGACTTCGCCGGCGCCATCGGCGAGATGCAGCACTTCGGCCTCGCGCCGGCGGCGCCGCTGGCCGCCGCGGTGATCGTGCTCGAGCTGGGTGCGTCGCTGATGATCCTGTGCGGCTGGTACCGCTGGCTCGGCGCGCTCGCACTGGCCGCCTTCACGTTGATGGCCACCTTCCTGGCCAACCGCTTCTGGGCAGCGCCGCCGGCCGAGCAGTTCATGCTGGCCAATGCCTTCTTCGAGCATATCGGCCTGGTCGGCGGCTTCGTGCTGGTGGCGTGGGAAGACCTCTCCCGGCGCGCGGCCGCGCGCCCTGCATGAAGCACGGCGGCCCGCCAATCCAAAAACACATCCTCAACACTGGAAACGCAATGAAGCTCTATATCGTTTCGCTTGGCGCCGGCATCCTGGTCGGCATCATCTACGCCCTGATGCAGGTCCGCTCGCCCGCCCCGCCCGTGGTCGCGCTGATCGGGCTGCTCGGCATGCTGATCGGCGAGCAGGTGGTGCCGCCGATCAAGCGCATGCTGGCGGGCGAGCCCGTCACCGCTGCCTGGTTCCACGCGGAGTGCGTACCCAAGATCACTGGTGCGCCTGGGCCGGCAACCTTGACCGCAGCCCGCAATGAAGTAGCACCAGCATCGCACAATGCCGCCGATTCGCACTGAGTCCGGCGAGCACCTGGAGCCAGCGCGGCAGCCTGACAACCAAGGAGCATCCATCGTGTGACACCTACCCCGGTCATCGCCATCGTCGACGACGATGCTGCTGTCCGACAAGCCCTGGGAAGCCTGCTGCGCTCCATCGACATGGATGTCGAACTCCATGCAAGCGGGAACGACCTGCTGCAGTCCCGCACCATCGATGCCATCTCCTGCCTGGTCACCGATGTGCAGATGCCCACGATGAACGGCTTCGCGCTATGCGAGGCCCTGCGCACGCGCGGGCTGTCGATCCCCGTCATCTTCATGACGGCTTTCCCAGAAGAAAGCTACCTGCAGCGCGCCGCAAGCGCAGCTGCGCGCAAAGGGCGCCGACAGGTCGGCCTCTCGGCCCTGTTCGCCGTGGCCGCCGTGCTGGTAGTCCTGCTGGTGCTCGAGATTGCCGGGCAGTTGCAGCGGCGTCCGCAGGCCGCCCTGCCCCGACCCGGCTCAGGGCGCGGCTGATGCTGATGCCCAGCGAGTTCAGTGCAAGCGCCGGTGGCAGGTCGGCCTTCTCCACCAGTTCCGGCACGATGGCCTGGAACGGCGGCGAGCTCATCGCCGCGCCGGTGCTCAGCAAGAACGCGGCAAGCAGCAGCACATGGGCGTTGACCAGGCCGGCCAGCGCCAGCACGCCCAGCGTTACCGCCACCGCCAGCGTCCAGAGCTGCGCGAAGATCAGGTAGCGGCGCCGGTCGACGATATCGGCCAGCACCCCGGAAGGCAGGGCGAACAGGAACATCGGCAGGCTGCCCGCGGCTTGCACCAGGGCCACCATCAGCGGGTCGGGGTCCATCGGACAATTGCGATACGCGGCGATGGCGGGCTTTGCGACGATCGGGCGAAGCCGAGCGCCACGCGGCATCCCGCCAAATAAATTTGTAACAGACATCAACATCGCCCCACGCAGCCACGCCTCCCCCTGCAAGACCCCAGTTTCCGGGGGCGTCAAACAACAAATGACATAGGGGAAAAGCGTGAATCCAGTTCTGCGGGGCGACCGCCGCCGAGGCTTTGCCAGCCGCCTGACTCAACTCGCCGCACTGGCCGCCGGCATGATGCTGGCCAGCAGCGTGTGGGCGCAAGGCGCGGCGATCGACGTCAACCTGCCCGCCCAGCCGCTCGACCAGGCCTTGCGCGCGCTGTCGCGCCAGTCCGGCGTGCAGATCGTGTTCGCCACCGATCAGGCCGAAAAGCGCACCGCGCCCGCCGTCAGCGGCAAGCTTACGGCGGGCGAAGCCCTGGAGCGGCTGCTTGCCGGCTCCGGGCTGCAGGCCAGGGGCACCGGCGCACAGGCTTTCGTCATCACGATGCCGGCCGCCGCGCCGGCGCCCGCTGCCGCGGCGCCGGATGTGAAGCTGGCGCCCGTGGAGATCAGGGGCAGCCGGCCATCGCTGTTCGCCAGCAACGGCATCAGCATGGGCGCACTGGGGGAAAGGCAACCGGAAGAGGTACCGTTCTCGGTGCAGTCGTATAACAGCGAGCTGATGAACTCGCAGGACGCGCGCACCCTGATGGACGTGCTGAAAAACGATCCGTCGATCCAGGATGCCACCCAGGCCGGCGCTTACGAGACCGTGCGCATTCGCGGCTTCTTTGTCGACTGGACCAATACCATCCGGCGCGATGGCATGTCGGTGGCGCCCTACTATGAGATCCCGCTGGAAAACATCGAGCAGATCGACGTGCTCAAGGGCCCGTCGGGATTCCTGTACGGCATCAACTCGCCGGGCGGCACCATCAACTATGTGATCAAGCGCCCCACCCGCGAGCGCTTTGCCAGCGTCAAGGCGGCCGTCCGCGATCACGACGGCTACTACGCCAGCGTGGACGCCGGCGGCCCGCTAGGCGACGGCCGCTTTGGCTACCGGCTCAATGCAGCAGGTGAGAAGGTCGGCAACTTCGGCCACAACGGCGACGTGTCCCGCAAGTTCATTGCCGGCGCCTTCGACTGGGGCATCACGCCGCAAGCCCTGCTGCAGCTGGACTTCGACTACCAGGAACGCAGGATCGCCGCCCAGCCCGCGGTGGGCCCTTACCTGGATGGCACGCTGCCGTCGCCGGTCAACCCGCGCGTGCTGCTGGGCCAGCCCTGGCTGCAGTACGAGACCAAGACCTACAACATCGGCGCGGACTTCAACTACCGCTTCAACGACGACTGGAAGCTCACCAGCCGCGTGGCGCAGTCGTACAACGCCCGGGTCGCGGCATTTCCCGACATCTACAACGTCAGCCGCGGCGGCGACATCCTCTCCGGCGATATCTACCTGAACCCGGACCAGAACTTCCGCGTTCTCTCCACCGATACCTACATCTCCGGCAACTTCAACACCGGGCCGATCCGGCACCAGATGGTGGCGGGCATCTCCACGCGCAATTTCAGCGCGGTGGAATCCGGCTTCACCGTGCTTGGGACCACGGTGGGCAATATCTACCAGCCGGTCTACTCGCCGCAGCCAACGAACCTGACCTTCCCGAAAAAGAATATCTCGAAGAACTACCAGCCCAGCATCTTCATCAGCGACGTGATGGCGCTGTCGCCCAAGTGGGACCTGCTGATGGGTCTGCGCCATATCCGCTACAAGAACGACAGCATGCCCGCCTCGGGCAAGAACACCGAGCAAAGGGCCAGCGTCAACGCGCCCTCCTTCGCGCTGACGTTCAAGCCGCTGCCGAGCCTGTCGGCCTACGTCAGCTACGCCGAAGGCTATGAGCAGCCCGGCCCCGCCGGCTACGACACCAACAATGCGGGCGAGAACATGCCGCCGCTGAAGACGCGGCAATACGAGTTCGGCGTGAAGTCGAAGGTGACGGACAACCTGTTGCTGACCGGCGCAGTGTTCCGCCTGGAAAAGACCCTGCAGTATGTGAACGCGGACCACTTCACCGTGCAAGGCGGCACCCAGCGCCATACCGGGCTGGAACTCACCGCCAATGGCCGGCTAACCGGCGCGCTGTCGGTGGTGAGCGGCCTGGCGCTGCTGCACACCGAGGCAGACAGCCCGGCCGACCCGACCGTGGCTGGCAAGCGCATTGCCGATGTGCCGAACTTCCAAGCGAGCACCTTCCTCGACTACCGGATCGGCGCGCTGCCGGGAATGAGCCTCAATGGCGGGGTGTATTACGTTGGCCGCCGAGCCCTGAACGCGCAGAACACCAGCTGGATGGCGGGCTACACCCGCTTCGATGCCGGTGCGCGCTACGCCACGCGGTTGGGGAGCTACCGCACCACATTTGCGCTCAGCATCCAGAACCTGACCGACAAGCGCTACTGGGCAGCCGGCGACCCGAGCATCAACGGCGCCTGGGCCGGCAGGCCGCGCACGGTCTGGCTGTCGGCGCAGTTCGACATGTGAGCATGGGGCTGGCGGGCATGGCCAGCCCGCCAGCCTTAAGAGTTTCTTAAGCCGCTGTGCCCTATCCTTGTCGCATCGCCAGAATCCCACGTGCCCGATGCCGACGCTCCTTGCCCTGAACCTCACGCTGTTCCAGCACCTGAACGGCCCCGCCGGGCTGTCAGGCGCCGGCCTGTGGGTGGCCGCCTTCCTCGCCGAAGCGCTGATCGCGGCCGCGCCGCTGGTGCTGGCCGCCGGCTGGCTGCGCGGGCGGCCGGGTGAGCGCCAGATGGTGATCAGCGCACTGGCGGCCGTGGCACTGGGCGGGCTCTGCTCGACCTTGTTCAGCCTGTTGCTGCCAATGCCGCGGCCCTTCATGGCGGGCATCGGACACACCTACCTGGCGCATGCCGCCGACCCCTCCTTTCCGAGCGACCACGTCACGCTCCTGGCCGCGCTGGCCTTCGTCCTGCTGCGCGCGCCTGGCAGGGCCCAGCGCCTGAGCGGGACCGGCTTGCTGGTAGCCGCGGCACTAACGGGCTGGGCCCGTGTCTTCCTCGGCGTACACTTTCCACTGGACATCGTCGGCGCGTTCGCGATAGCGGCATGCTGCGCGGCCGTGGCTACGTCTGCCTTCACGCGCCCGGTGCTTGCCGCTGTCACGGTGCGTGCAGAGCAACTTTACCGACACCTGCTGGCCTACCCCATCGCACGCGGATGGCTCAACCCATGACAACCACTGACACGCTGCCGCCCCTTGCGGCTGTTGGCGCCCTGCCGTCAACGCGCGATGCCGACGCCAGCCTTGGCATCATCGGCCTCGAAGGCGCCGGCCGCGGGCCGTTCAGCCTCACCGTCGAGCCCGGCAGTTGCGTGATCCTGTCCGGCGCTTCCGGCGCGGGCAAGAGCCTGCTGTTGCGCATGATTGCCGATCTCGACCCCAATCGCGGGCAGGTCCGGCTGGGCCAGTCCCCGCGCGAGAGCATGAGCGGACCGGCCTGGCGGCGCCAGGTCATGTACGTGGCGGCCGAGTCCGGCTGGTGGGGCGACGACGTGCTCGAACATATGGCGGACGTGCCGGCGGCCCAGGCGCTGCTGGCGCGGCTGCGCCTGCCCGCGGACATCCTGCAGGCGCCCGTGAGCCGCCTGTCCACCGGCGAGCGCCAGCGCCTCGCGCTGATCCGCGCGCTGGTGCGCCGTCCGCGCTTCCTGCTGCTGGATGAGCCGACCTCGGCGCTGGACGCCGAGACCACGCTGGCCGTCGAAGCGCTGCTGCACGACTGCAAGGCACAGGGGCTCGGGCTGCTGATCGTCTCGCACAATCCCGCGCAGGCGGCACGCCTGCAGGACCGGCACTATCGCCTCAGCGCCGCCGGGCTGGAAGCGGTGGCGGCATGAGCCCGATCCCGCTCACAGCCTATGACCTGGCGCTGGCCAGCCTGCTGGTGCTGGCTGGCGCGGGTGCCTCGCTGGCAATGTCGCTGGACGTGCACCGAAGCCTGCTCTGGGCCGCGGGCCGCATGGTGGTGCAGCTGCTGCTGGTCGGCCTGGTGCTGCGCACGGTGTTTGGCTTGTCGTCGCCGCTGGTGACCGCGTTGACGGTGGCAGCCATGATCGCAGCGGCTGCCCGCGAGGTGGGCAGCCGGCAGGAGCGACGCCTGGCGGGGCCCTGGCACGCTCTGATCGGCGCCGCCGCCGTGAGCCTGCCGACGCTGCTGGTGACCGTGCTGGCCCTGACCACGGCCTTGCGCCCGACACCCTGGTATGACGCCCGCCACGCCATCCCGCTGGCCGGCATCATCCTGGGCAATGTGATGAACGCTGCGAGCTTGGCGCTCAATGGCGCCTTTACCGCGGTCTGGCACCAGCGCGCCGCCATCGATGCGCGCCTGGCACTGGGCGACGACCGCCATGCGGCGCTGCGCGTGATCGTGCGCCAGGCGGTGCGCAGCGGCATGCTGCCCACCATGAACACCATGGCGGCGGCCGGCATCATCACCATGCCAGGCATCATGACCGGCCAGATCCTGGCCGGGATGGACCCGATCGCCGCGGCCCGGTACCAGATCCTGCTGATGTTCCTGCTCGCCGGCGGCAGCATGCTGGGCGTGATCCTGGCCGCCACGCTGGCGGTCCGGCGCCTGACCGACCACCGCCACCGCTTGCGCCTGGACCGGCTGCAACGCCGTTGACCCCGGGACACCAGCGAATCAACAACAAACCAAGGAACCCTTGCCATGCGCCTGCTGCTGGTGGAAGACGACCCGATGATCGGTGAAAGCGTGGAGGAAGGCCTGCGGGCCGAAGGCTACGCGGTCGACTGGGTCAGGGATGGCCGCCTCGCCGATGCTGCGCTGGCCGCCAATGCGCCAGGCACCTACGATGCCGTGCTGCTCGACCTTGGCCTGCCCGGCCGCTCCGGCGAGGAGGTGCTGCGGCAACTGCGCGCCCGCGGGCTGGCGCTGCCGGTGCTGATCCTGACCGCGCGCGACGCCACCGCCGACCGCGTGCGCGGCCTGGACGCCGGCGCCGACGACTACCTGGTCAAGCCGTTCGACCTGGACGAGTTGTTCGCGCGCATCCGGGCCCTGCTGCGCCGTAGCGCCGGGCGCGTCAGCACCGAGCTGGCGCATGGCCCGGTGCGCCTGGACCCCGCCACGCGCGAGGTGCGCTGCGCCGGCGAGATCGTTGCGCTGTCGATGCGCGAGTTCATGGTGCTGCAAGCCTTGATGGAGCAGCCCGGCCACGTTGTGACCCACGAGCGCCTGCGCGAGGCGGTCTACAACATGAACGAGGAAATCAGCAGCAATACGGTGGAAGTCCATATCCACGCGCTGCGCAAGAAGCTTGGCGCCGACTTCATCCGCAATGTGCGCGGTGTCGGCTACAAGCTGGGCGGCCCGGCATGAGGACGATCCGCGCCCAGTTGCTGGCCGGCCTGCTCGGGGCCATGCTCGCGTGCGCCCTGGTGGCGGGCGCCGCCGCTTATTTCAAGGTGCGGCGCGAAGCTAACGAGGTCTTCGATGCGCAACTGCAGCAAGCGGCGCGCATGCTGCCACCCCATCTGGAGCGCGACGCCACGCCGCCGCTGGGCGGTAGCGAACTTGACGAAGAGATCGTGGTGCAAGCCTGGGATGTGCAGGGTCGCCAGATCTACGCCTCGCATCCGGTCAAGCTGCCGCGCGCGGACCTGCCGGGCTTTCATGACCTGCAAGTGAGCGGCAGCGAATGGCGCATCTACGGCGTGCTCACCGGGGATCGCTATGTGCAGGCTGCGCAATCGGTGGTGTTTCGCCGCAAGCTGGCGGCCTCGCTGTCGCTTGGCGCGCTGCTGCCCATCCTAGCGCTGGTGCCGGTGCTTGGCTTGTTGATCCACCTGGTGGTCAGGCGCTCGCTGCGCCCGGTGGAGGAGATCGCGCACGCGGTCGGCAGCCGCTCGGCGGACACCCTCGCGCCGCTGCACGCGCACGGCTGGCCGCCGGAGCTGGTGCCGGTGGTGGAAGCCCTCAATGCCCTGCTGGCCCGCCTGCAGCAATCCATGGACACCCAGCGCGCCTTTGTCGCCGACGCCGCGCACGAACTGCGCACGCCGCTCACCGCGCTCAAGCTGCAACTGCAACTGGCCCTGCGTGCCGACAGCGAAGACAAGCAGAAACTGGCACTCGCCAAGCTGGGCGAGCGCCTGGACCGCACCACCCACCTGGTGGCGCAGTTGCTGACGCTGGCACGCAGCGAGGACGGCGCCCCTGCCACCCAGGCCCCGCTCGCCGAAGTGCGCTTGCACGATGTGGCGGTGCAGGTGGTGCGCGAGTTGCTGCCCATGGCGGAAGCCAAGGATGTGGACCTGGGCCTGGACGCGAGCGCGCCCGAATGCCGGGTGCGCGGCGTGGCCGGCGATCTCTTCATCCTGCTGCGCAACCTGGCTGACAACGCGATCCGCTACACCAGCCCCGGCGGCCGGGTCGACCTGCGTATCGAATGGCGCAACGGCGCGCCGATGCTGGGCGTGAGCGACACCGGCCCAGGCATCGCGCCGGCCGAGCGCGACAATGTGTTCCATCGCTTTCACCGCGGCGACGCCAGCGACGCGCATGGCAGCGGACTGGGCCTGGCGATCGTGCAGAGCATTGCCGCGCGCCATGGCGCCACGGTGCTGCTGGAGGACGGACCCGGGGGCCGCGGGCTTACGGTGGCCGTGGTGTTCCCGCCCGAGGGCGGCGCATGAGCAAGCCTGCCCGCATGGCCGCCTGCCTGCCCCTGCTGCTGGCGGCCGGCTGCACGCTCTATCGCCCGCAGCCCCTGCCCACGGCCACGGACTTTGCCGCGGACCCGGCGCATGTGCAGGTCGACGCCGCCAGCATGTCGTTGCCCGCACTGGCCGCGCACCGCTTCGATCCCGCCAACGGGCTTGATATCACCGACGTGGCCATGCTGGCTGTGGTGAACAATCCCGATCTCAAGATTGCCCGCGCCGGGGCGCATGTGTCGCAGGCGCAGGCCTTCGCCGCCCGGCTGCTGCCCGACCCGCAGTTCAACCTGACGCGCGACTTCCCCGTCATCGGCGGCCCCGGCACGTCCACCGCGTTCAACGCCGCGCTTAGCTATGCGGTGAGCAGCCTGCTCACCTATGGCAGCACGCGCGACGCTGCCCGCGCCGAAGCGCAACAGGCCGATCTCAACCTGCTGTGGCAGGAGTGGCAGGTGGTGGCGCAGGCGCGTATCTTGTTCGTCCGCCTCGACGCCGCCGCCCGGCGCATGGCGCTGCTGGCGCGCACGCGCGCGGTGCTGGCCGAGCGCTACCAGCGCACCAGCACCGCGCTGGACCGTGGCCTGCTCACGCTGGATGTGGTCACGCCCAACCTGAGCGCGCTGCAGGATGTCGACAAGCAGATCCACGACCTGGAGCGCCAGGTCAACCAGGCTCGGCACGATCTCAACCAATTGCTCGGCATCGCCCCCACCACGGAGCTAGCGCTCAAGGACGGCATGGCGCCGGCGGCGCTCGATGCTGCGGCGGTACGCGCGCTGCTGCCCGCGCTGCCGCGCCGCCGCCCGGACCTGCTTGCGCTGCAAGCCGGCTACGCCGCGCAGGACGCGCGCTACCGCGCCGCCATCCTGGGCCAGTTTCCCAGCCTCAATGTGGGCGTGCAGCGCACCCGCGACACCAGCAATACGTATACCCGCGGCTTTGGCATCACCATGAGCCTGCCCATCTTCAACGGCAACCGGGGCGAAGTGGCGATCCAGCAAGCCACCCGCGACAAGCTGCGCACGGAGTACCAGCAGCGCCTGAATGCCAGCAACGCCGAGATCGAGCGCCTGCTGGCAGAGCAGCAGATCAACCAGCGCCAGCTGGCCGAGACCAGCGCCGCGCTGGCGGGCCTGCGCCAGGCCAGCGAGCGCATGCGCGCCGCATTTGCCGCCCGCAACATCGACGCGCTGGCGCTGGCCACGCTGGAGCTGAGCGTGCTGGCCAAGGAAGTCGAGCGGGTCGACCTGGAGCAAGCCATGCGCGAACAGCAGATCGGCCTGCAAGCCCTGCTCGGTGGCGATCCGCCCGGCGCGCCGCCGGCCTGAGTCCCACGCAATACCTTAATGCGCCGCTTCGGCCGCCCTTCGTCATGCCCCCTTTGAGAAAACCCTTGATCCTGTGCGGCGCCCTCGCGCTGGCCGCCGCGGCCGGCTGGGCCTGGCTGCGCCCGGCAGCACCGCCTCCCAAGGACGGCGCCGAGGTGGTCGCCAGCGTGTCGACCGTGGCCGCCCGCAGCGCAACCCTGCCACTCATCATGACCGTCTTCGGGGAGATCTCGCCCGGGCGCGAGCAGAGCATCAGCTTTCCCCGCGCCGGCCAGGTGCAGCGCCTGCCCGTGCTGCCGGGGCAGCGCGTGGCCAAGGGCGAGCCGCTGGCCACACTGGTCAGCGATCCCATGGCCGAGGCGGCCTATCGCCAGGCGCTGGCGGCCCTGACGCTGGCCGAGGGAGAAGCCCAACGCACGGGCGAGCTGTTCGCGCTGCAACTGGCCACCGCCGGCCAGGTCCAGACGGCCAGCAAGGCCGTGGCAGACGCGCGAGCCAATGCCGAGGCGCAGCGCAAGCTGGGCGGCGATGTGGCCAGCGCGGTGGTGGCCGCGCCCTTCGATGGCGTGGTGGTGGCGGTCAACGTGGCCCAGGGCGAGCGCGTGCAGCCCGGCACGGCGCTGGTCCGGCTCGGACGCATCGATAGCCTGCGCGTGGTGCTTGGCATCGAGCCGGCGGAGCGCATGCGCGTGCATCCCGGCGATGCCGTTACGCTGTCGCCGCTGCAGGCGCCCGCCACCACCGCGCAGGGCAGCATCGGCGAACTGCAGGACCTGATCAATCCCAAGACCCAGTTGATCGATGCCGTGGTCACGCTGCCCGCGCGTGCCGCGGTGGATTTCGTGCCCGGCATGCGAGTGCGCGCGGAGATCCGCACCGGCGAGCAAGCGGGCTGGGTGGTGCCCAGGCTGGCGGTGCTCAACGATGCGGCCGGCGCCTATCTCTACCAGGTGCGGCAAGGCAAGGCCCGCCGGGTAGCGGTGCGCGTGCTGGCCGAACAGGACCAGTCGCTGAGCGTGAACGGCCCGCTGGACGCCGCGCTGCCGGTGGTGAGCCGTGGCAACTATGAGCTGGCCGATGGCATGAAAATACGCCTGGCGGCCGCGGAGCCGGCACGATGAGCACCGCGCGCTGGGTCCACGGCCATCGCCGCTCCATCCTCTTCCTGGTGGCGCTGCTCGCCATTGCCGGCCTGGTCTCGGCCTTGCGCCTGCCGGTCTCGCTGTTCCCGACGGTGGAATTTCCGCGCGTGGCGCTCTCGCTCGACGCCGGCGACCGCCCCGCCAGCCAGATGGAGCTGGAGGTGACGCGGCCGGTGGAAGAAGCGGTGCGCCGCATTCCGGGGGTGGCCAACGTGCGCTCGCGCACCAGCCGCGGCAGCGCCGAGGTCTCGGTCAATTTTGCCTGGGGCACGGACATGGCGGCCGCCACGCTGCAGGTCAGCGCGGCGGTGGGCCAGATCCTGCCGCAGTTGCCGGCCGGCACGCGCCTGACCACGCGGCGCATGGACCCGACCGTGTTCCCGATCATCGCCTATAGCCTGACCGCGAGCGGGACCTCGCTCACCGCGCTGCGGGACCTGGCCGAGTACCAGTTGCGGCCCCTGCTGACCGGCGTGGCGGGCGTGGCAAGCGTGCAGGTGTCCGGCGGCGCCGTGGAGGAAACCCGCGTCAGTGTCGATCCGCGCCGGCTGCAGGCCTATGGCCTGTCGATGGACGACGTGGGCCGGGCGCTGAGCGCGGCCAATGTGATCAGCGCGGTGGGCCGCCTGGAGGACCACTACAAGCTCTACCTGGTGGTCTCGGACACGCGCTTCAAGGATCTCGACGCCATTCGCCAGACAGTGCTCGCCTCCGGCACCAACGGTCTGGTGCGGCTGGACGACGTAGCCACTGTCGAGCACTCGACCCGGCCGGAGTGGCTGCGCGTCACCGCCGACGGCAAGGACGCGGTGGTGCTGGCGGTATTCCAGCAGCCCGGCAGCAACAGCGTGCAGATCGCGCGGGACATCCGTGCCGCGCTCGATGGCTACGCCGCGCAGTTGCCGCGCGACGTCAAGCTGTCGAACTGGTACGACCAGAGCCAGCTGGTGACCGCATCGGCCACCAGCGTGCGCGATGCCATCCTGATCGGGGTGGCGCTGGCAGCCGTGGTGCTGATGCTGTTCCTGCACAGCTTGCGCATCACCGTGATCGCCGTGCTGGTGGTGCCGGCGGTTCTGGCCACCACGGTGGTGGTGCTGCAATTGTTCGGCATGAGCTTCAACATCATGACGCTGGGCGGCATGGCGGCCGCGGTGGGCCTGATCATCGACGATGCCATCGTCATGATCGAGCATATCGAGCGGCGCCTGGCTGCCGCTACCGGCGGCCATGAGGACACGCCCCGCCGGGTAATGCTGGCGGCCATCGAGTTCTTCCGCCCGCTGGCCGGCTCCAGCGCCGCCACCCTGATCGTGTTTGCCCCGTTGGCCCTGCTGACCGGCGTCACCGGCGCCTTCTTCAAGGCGCTGTCCATCACCATGGCCTCCGGCCTGGCGATCTCGTTCCTGCTGACCTGGCTGGCGGTGCCGCTGCTGGCGCAATACCTGCTGCGCGGACACCGCCCGGCGGCTGCGTCCGGCAGGTTCACCGCCTGGTGCCACCGCCGCTACGGGCTCTGGCTGGCGCGCGCGCTGGCGCGGCCGTGGCAGGTATTCACCGCGATGTCCGTGCTGCTGGCAGCCGGCGCGATCGCGTTCCAGCATGTGGGCTCGGGCTTCATGCCGGCCATGGACGAAGGCGGCTTTGTGCTGGATTACCGCTCCCCGCCAGGCACGGCGCTGTCGGAGACCGACCGGCTGCTGCGCCAGGTGGAGGGCATCCTCGCAGCCACGCCCGAGGTCGAGACCTATTCGCGGCGCACCGGCACCGGCCTGGGCGGCGGACTGTCGGAAACCAACCAGGGTGACTTCTTTATCCGGCTCAAGAACGGGCCGCGCCGCCCGGTCGACCAGGTCATGCAGGACATCCGCGCACGCATCGAGCACGAGGTGCCGGGCCTGAGCGTGGAACTGGCGCAGTTGATGGAAGACCTGATCGGCGACCTGACCGCGGTGCCGCAGCCGGTGGAGATCAAGCTGTTCGCCCAGGACGCCGCCACGCTGCCGGCGCTGGCCGACCGGGTCGCCGCCAGCATCGGCAAGATCAACGGCATCGTCGACGTGAAGAACGGCATCAATCCCGCCGGCGACGCCATCAATGTGCGGGTCGACCGGGTCAAGGCCGCCGTGGAAGGACTGGACCCGGACGCCATCACGCGGGCGCTGCAGACCTACCTGGCGGGCACGGTCACCACCTCGGTGGCGCAAGGGCCCAAGATGGTCGACGTGCGGCTCTGGACCCCGCCCGGGCTGCGCGCCACCGACGCCAGCCTGGGCGAGCTGCCGCTGCGTGCGCCGGACGGCCACCTGGTGCCGCTGCGGCGGGTAGCCACGCCGGAGCCGGTCAGCGGCCAGGCCCAGATCACGCGCGAAAACCTCAAGCAGATGGTGGCGGTGACCGCGCGCATCGAAGGCCGCGACCTGGGCTCGGTGATCGCCGACGTCAAGGCAGCGCTGGCACGGCCGGGCGCGCTGCCGCGCGGCAGCTACTACGCGCTGGGCGGCCTCTACGAGCAGCAGCAGATCGCCTTCCACGGGCTGATGATGGTGTTCGCCGCGGCCGCCGCGCTGGTCTACCTGCTGTTACTCTTCCTGTACGAGAGTTTTCGGCTGGCGAGCGCCATCCTGTGCGTGTCGCTGCTGTCGGTGTCCGCGGTCTTCATCGGCCTGTGGGTCACCGGCACCGAGCTGAACATTTCCGCCATGATGGGCATGACCATGATCATCGGCATCGTCACCGAGGTGGCGATCTTCTATTTCTCGGAGCAGCGGGCGCTGGCCGGCGACGGCGCGCCCACGCGCGAGGGCCTGGCGCACAGCCTGGTGGAAGCCGGCAAGCAACGCATGCGGCCGATCGCCATGACCACGCTCGCCGCCATCCTCACCCTGCTGCCGCTGGCCCTGGCGCTGGGCCAGGGTTCCGAGATGCAGCAGCCGCTGGCCATCGCCATCATCGCGGGCCTGCTCGTGCAGTTGCCGCTCGTGCTGCTGCTGATGCCGGTGCTGTATGCGCTGATGCACCGCAAGGCCGCGCGCGCCTGAGGCCCAGATCCATGTCACACCAGTCCGGAGTTCCGATGCATCCCCAATCCGACTCTCGCTCCCCTGCGTTCTTCGCCCGGCGGGTGGCCGGCCTGCCCACGGCCCTGTGGCTGCTCGCCGGGCTGCTGATCCTGCTGCTGTGGTTCGGCACGCTCGATTTCCGGCACCTGCTCAGCTCCGATGAAGGCCGCTACGCCGAGATCTCGCGCGAGATGTTCGCCAGCGGCGACTGGGTGACGATCCGCTACAACGCGCTCAAGTACTTCGAGAAGCCGCCTTTCCATATGTGGGTGACGGCGCTGTCGTACACCCTGTTCGACGTGGGCGACTGGCAGGCGCGGCTGAGCGTGGCGCTGTTCGGCATGGTCGGGCTCATCGCGTCGATGTTCGCGGCCACCCGTTGGTACGGCATCCGCGCCGGCCTGCTGACCGGCCTGGTCCTGGTGGCCGCGCCGATGTGGAGCGTGGCTTCGCACTTCAACTCCGTGGACATGACGCTGTCCGGCGCCATGGCCTGCGTGCTGGCCTTCATGCTGGTGGCGCAGCATCCTGCTGCCACGCCGGCGGCCCGGCGCTACTGGATGTGGGCCTGCTGGGTGGCCATGGGCGTGGCGATCCTGACCAAGGGGCTGGTGGGCATTGCCCTGCCCGGCCTCGTGCTGGTCATCTACACCCTGATCTCCCGGGATTTCGGCCTGTGGCGCCGCCTGCACCTGATCACCGGCATCGCGCTGATGCTGATCGTCACGGTGCCCTGGTTCTGGCTGGTGTCGGCGCGCAACCCGGAATTCCCGAATTTTTTCTTTATCCACGAGCACTGGCAGCGCTACACCTCGACGGTGCACTCGCGGGGCGGTCCGGTCTGGTACTTCGTGCCGTTGCTGGTGGCGGGCTTCGTCCCCTGGCTGGGGCTGGCGCCGCGCATGTGGGAGGTGGTCCGCGAGGATGGCGCCGCGGCGCGCGTGGCGGCGGTGCGGCCGTTCCGGCCGGCGCTGTTGCTGGCCGTGTGGGCCGTTGCGATCTTTGTTTTCTTCAGCCTGTCCGGCTCCAAGCTGCCCGGCTATATCGTGCCGATCTTCCCGGCGCTGGGCATGCTGGCAGCCATGGCGCTAGAGCGCATCGACGAGCGGGGCTGGCGCCGGCAACTCAACGCCATGCTGGTGATCATGGCGATCGGCTTGCTGGCCAGCCCGGTGGTGGCCACGCTGCATTCCAACCATACCGCGACCGCAGACTACCGCCGCTACGCGGTCTGGGTGGCCACTGCGTTTGTCGTTATGCTGACGGGCCTGTGGCTGGCGCGCCGGCTGCTGCGCACCCACGGCCTGATGCCGAGCATCCTGGTCTACACGCTAGCGCTGTTCACGGGCTTTACCACCGCGCTGCTCGGACACGAATCGATCGGCGGCGCGGCCTCGGGCGCCAGCCTGGTGCCGGCCATCCGGGCGGTGCTCAAGGACGACATGCCGATCTATGGCGTGCGCACGCTGGACCATACCCTGCCGTTCTACCTGCGCCATACCACCGTGATGGTGGAGCACCCCGACGAGCTGGAGTTCGGCACCCAGCAGGAGCCGCAGAAATGGCTGCCTACGCTCGACAGCTTTATCGCGCGCTGGCGCGAGGGGCCGCCGGCGCTGGCGATCATGTCCGCCGATACCTATCGCGAGCTGACCACGCGGCAGGTGCCGATGCACCTGGTTGCGCAAGACCAGCGGCGTATCGTGGTGGCCAATTTTCCGGTGCCGCCTTCGCCTGGCCGCTGAGCGCGACTCAGGCGTATTCAGAACATCACGCCATCCAGCTTCTCATGGTGGCTGGCGCACAAATAGTAACGATTATCATTTATAATCCGCACCCAACCCTTCCCTTGTTCCAGACCCCTTCTCACGCGCGGTGCCCTCCGATCCCGATAACCAGAATCTGCTCGCAACCCTGGTCCGGCATTACGAGGACCTTGTTGAGCACGTGCGGCGCCGTTTCTCCGGCCGCAGCTTCGCGCGCGACGTAGTGCACGACCTGTGCGTGCAACTGCTGGAGCGCCCTGCGCGCGAAACGGCCCGCCAGCCGCTGGCGTTTCTGCGGCGCGCCTCGCTCTACCGCGCCATCGACCGCCAGCGCGCCGAGTCCAGCTATGCGAATATCGTGGTCTCGGTTGATGAACTGCCCGAGCTGCCAGGTCACGAGGGCGATGGCGCGCAGCAGCTCCACCTTGCGCAGCAGATCCAGGCGCTGCGCAAGGCCATCGAATCCCTGCCGACACGCTGCCGCCAGGTCTTCCTGCTGCACCGCCTGCACGACATGACGCAAGAAGAGGTAGCCAGCGCGCTCGGCATCACGCGCAATATGGTGGCCCGCCACATGGCGCGCGCCATGCAGACGCTCAGGCCGGCACTGGACCTGCCCGTGATGGCCCCCGCGCTGCCTGCGGCGCGGCCAATGCCCGCCGCGATACCACCCAATGCCACCGTGAGGCCGCCAGATGGACAAGCCGCCTAGCACCGCACGCAAGATGCCGCCCTCGCCCGCCGATCCGCTGGCGCCGTTCAAGGACGAACTGTGCCCGTACTTCCCCAGCAAGGATGCCCTGCTGAAGGAGGCCCGCGCGTACCGCCGGGGGCGATCGCGCACGATCAAGGCAGTGGCCGCACTGGCCCTGGCCTTCAGCGCGCTATGGCTTGCCGATCCGGCCTGGCAGACCGAGCACCTGGCCACGCGCATTGGCGAGCGCAGCGAATGGACACTGCGCGACGGCACCCGCATCCAGCTCAACACCGCCTCGGCGCTCGTCGTCGAGAACCACTTGCGCAGCCGCCGCCTGCGGCTGGAGCAAGGCGAAGCCATGTTTACCGTTGCGCATGGGTGGCGCAGTTTCGTGGTGACGGCGGCCGGTGCCCAGATCCGCGATATCGGCACCGTGTTCAATGTACGCAGAGATGGCGCCACGGTAAGCGTGGCGGTGGTGCAAGGCGCGGTTGAGGTGTCGCCGCGAGCGGGCAACCGGGGTACGCTGCTGGCCGGCGGCCAGGCCATGTCCGTCAGCGCTGGACAGCTCGGCGTGCCGGCCGGCTTCGGGGCGGACATCGTGGCCTGGGCCGACGGCAAGCTGGTGCTGGATGGCACGCCGCTGCGCCAGGTGGTGGCCGAGATGCAGCGCTACCGCCGCGCGCCGATCCGCTTGCGCGACGACCGTGCCGGCAACCTGCGCCTCTCAGGCGAATACCGCATCAATGACATGGAATCCCTGGTCGATGCGCTGCCCGATATCCTGCCGATCAGCATGACCCGCGCAGCGGATGGCGCCATCGACATCAGCTCTCGCTGAGTTCAGGCCGGTGAAGATGCGGGGGCCGGCGCCATCAGGTCTTCGAGAAAATACGCTGAAAGCTGGTGGCGCCCTTCCAGTTCGGCCTTGGCGTACACATTGGCGGCATGCTGGCGCACCGTCTTGGCGCGGCTCTCGCGCAGCGCCGCGATCTCTTCCAGCGACAGCCCCTTGACCAGCAGCAGCGCCACATCTTTCTCCGCCGGGGTCAGCTTCCAGCTTTCGAACTGGTCCTGCATCAGTTGCAGGAAATTGCGCGTCAAGGCGCGGGCGGCGTCGTCACGTTCGGCCCTCGCGCGCTCGCCGGCGTGCGCCGCGTTGCGCAGCGCCACCAGGTCGCGCGCGGCGCGCTCCCGTTCCCGCACAAACACATAGAGGATCAACACGAAGACCAGCGTGGCGATGGCCTCCACCACCAGGTGGTAGTTGACGCCGCCGGTCAGGTGGATCTGACTCAGGTCCCAGACCTGGTAGGCCGGGAAGAAGGCGAGCAAAAATAAAAGCTTGGGCGACATTGGGATGGATTTCCGGGCATGCGGGCAACGAAAACCCGCTCGCGCTGACGGCGCGAGAACGAAATGTAACTGATTCTCGTTACCAGGAAAAGCCCAAACTTCGGTGGCGTCTCGGATCGGCCAAAAAAGCGCCTCTTTCGATACCTATCCGTACCGGGACATATGTCCCGCAGCCCTTCCGTAACACCCGCAAGGCCAATGCCCACGCGGCAAACAGCCCGCGCACACAGGGCAGATGTCCAGCCCGCGCGAACTTCCGTTGAATACAAGAATGATTCGCATTAACCTCCGCTGACTTCTGCTCCGAGGGCATTGCAGCCCGCTGCGAGCGGGCTTTCCACTCTCTGCATCCAGCCAACTTTTCCGCGAGTTTTTCTTTCATGTCACGTGATTCCCGTCCCGGCTTCGTCCCACGCCCCCACGCCATTGCGGCACTGGCTTCCGCGCTGATCGCCGGCCTGCCGCTCGCAGTGCGGGCGCAGGCCGCCCAGTCTTCGCAGTCGGAACAGACCCTGCCCCAGGTCACCACCTCTGCCGGCAAGGTGGCGCCCGGCAGCCTGCGCGACACGGTGACGACCGGCACCAAGACGGACACCCCCTTGCGCGACATCCCGGCCGCCATCACCGTCATTCCCGACAGCGTGCTGCGCGAGCAAGGCGCGGTGGACATGAACTACGCGCTGCAGAACTCCGCCGGGGTGCAGCCTCTGCTGGCCGGAGGCTACGGCTTTGCCAACAACTACACCATCCGCGGCCTGGGCATGCGCTTCCTGCGCGACGGCTACCTCGACGGCCCCACCCAGAACGGTTACTACCGCACCATGTACGACGTGGACCGGATCGAAGTGCTCAAGGGCCCCGGCTCGGCGTTGTACGGCTCCGGCCAGCCTGGTGGCACCGTCAACGTCGTCACCAAGGCGCCGCTCTCGAAGTTCGGCGCGGAGATCGGTGCGTTCGGCGGCAGCTTCGGCACCTGGGGCACGTATGTGGACGTGGGCGGGCCGGTCAGCTCGCAGCTCTCCACCCGGCTGATCGCCGATGTGGAAAAGAGCGACGGCTACCGCGGGCTGTCGCGCGACATCAAGGAGGTCTCGCCCTCGCTGAGCTGGGCGTATGACAACAACAAGACACTGACGCTGGATTACGACCACCGCGATATCCGCATCAAGCCAGACAACTACGGCATCGTGTTCAATGCCCAGGGCAACATCGCCTCGGCCCCGCGCGACTCGCGCTACTACAGCCCGTTCAACGACACCCGGCAAACCATCGACCGCGTCACGCTGAGCCACGACTGGCATATCGATCCCGCGCTCAGCATGCGCACCGCCTTCATCTACGACGAACGCGGCCTCAACATGACGCGCAATGCCGGCGGCAACGGCGGCAATGCCGCCAACCAGATGACCGGGCGCGCCGTGCGCACCCAGGTGGACGACAGCCAGTTCGCGCTGGTGCAAAACGAACTGGTCTGGAAAACCCGCACCGGCCCGGTCGATCACACCGTGCTGTTCGGCCTGGAATACGCCGACACGCGCATCGACACGGTCCGCACCGGCTACAACCTGCCCAACATCCTCAATATCAACGCGCCGGTGGTCCCGGAGACCACCCTCAGCGGCCTCGCGCCGGTGCCGGCGCAGGGCTTCAACCGCAAGCTCAAGCAGGAGGATTTTGGCGTCTACCTGCAGGACCAGCTGGCGCTTGGCGAGCAGTTCAAGCTGCGTGCGGCGGTGCGGACCGACCGCGTCAAGTTCAGCGACGTGGGCACGGCGGGTGGCGCCTTCCGCTCCATCGGCGATACGCAGAACCTGACATCCGGCTCGCTCGGCGCCGTCTGGCAGCCCCGTCAGTCGCTGTCCTTCTATGCCGGGGTTTCGACCAGCAAGTTCATCAACGTCTCTACCGAGCCCGCAGCCCTGAGCCCGCAGCCGGAGAGCGCGTTGCAAAAGGAAATCGGCGTCAAGGCGGACTTCCTGGACGGGCGCCTGCAGACCAACGTCGCCCTGTTCGAGACCGAGCGCAAGAACTACTACATCACGCTGCCCGGCGCGCTCAACCCCACCCCGGACGGCCGCGACCGCTCGCGCGGGCTTGAGCTGGAAGTCACCGCACGGCCTCTGGCCGGCTGGTCGGTGCTGGCGAACTTTGTGGTGCAGAACGTCAAGGTCGAATCCAATGCCCTGGCCTCGAATGCACCGATGGGCGTCGCCAACCGGAGCATCGCTGGCACGCGCCCGACCGGCGTGGCGCGCACCGGCGGACGCCTGTGGACCACCTACGACTTCCAGCAGATGGCACTGCACGGCTGGGGGGTCGGCCTCGGCCTGACCTATAAGGGCGATAGCTACGCCGACAGCCTGAACCTGTACCGCGTGCCGGCCTACGTGGTGCTTGACGCCGCGGTCTACTATCGTCAAAAGACCTGGGACTTGACGCTAAACCTGCGCAACCTGACCGACAAGACCTATTACATCTCGCCGACCTTCTCAGGCGCGCTCCCGGGCGACACCCGCAGCGCGATGCTGACCGCACGCTATCGTTTCCAGTAAGGACATCATGATGCAGACAACCTTGGCCCATAGCGCGCGCAGCACCCGCCGCCGCCCAGGCGCGATCGCACGCATCGCCCTGACGCTCGCCGGCATTGCCCTGGCGGCGCCTGCAGGCGCGCACTACCTGTGGCTGGAACCCGGCAAGCCCCTTGCGCATCTCTACTTCGGCGAGTTCGAGGAAGGCTTGCGCGAGCGCTCGCCGGGGCGTCTGGACGAGATGCCCGCGCCAGAAATCAGCGCCCCGGACGGCGCCGGCAAAACCGTCGCGCTCGATGCCACTCGTGGCCCGCAAGGCTTCAGCTTTGCCATGCCGGCCCAGCGCAAAGCCGTCGTGGCCAGCGAGGGCCGGTACGCCGTAAAAGACTGGACGCATGCGGGGCTCGGCGTGGTCAAGCCGATGTTCTATGCGCGCCTGCTGGGCGAGGCCAAGGCAGGCATGGCCGCGGTGCCGCCCGATACGATCCAGGCGCTCGATATCCTGCCGACGGGCAAGGCCGGGGAATTCCGCGTGGTGTTCCAGGGCGCGCCGCTCCCCGCGACCGACGTGCGGATCATCGCGCCGAATGCCTGGACCCGCGAAGTGGCGACCGATAGCCAGGGCCTGGTCAGTTTCAAGTTCCCGTGGCGGGGCCAGTACATCCTGCACGTCATCCACCTGGAGCGCACGGCAGGCACGTTCGAGGGTGCGCCCTACGCGGCCATCCGCCATCGCGCCACGGCCACCTTGACGACCTCCAGCGGCGCCCGGACCGAAACCCCCACGGCATGGCGCGCCTCCCCAGCGCACTGATGCGGCTTCGGCAAGGTGCAGGCAGAACGCGCGTGAAGTCGCTGCCCGCACGATGCTGAAGGTCACCCGGCGCGCCGGCGCCGCCCTCGCCCTTGCTCCCGGCGGCATGGCGCGCGCCGCCACGCAGGGATCCATCTGGGGAGAGGCCGGCAAAGCTGCCGCCCAAGAGATTGCGGCGAGCGGGCTTGCGGCTTCCATTGCCCGGATCTCGGTGTTGCTGGTGATGCGGCAGTTTCCGTCGCGGCACGCCACCGCCGAGCAGATCTGCCGGGAGATGCTGCTATCCCCGTACCGCACGCCGCTTTCGACGTTCAGGACGGCCATCTACGAGCTCACGGATTCTGGCCTGCTGTGGCGGCTATCCGTGCCCGCCAGCGACCATGCCCCGGCGCATTACTACGAGCTGGCCGACCGCCCCCCGCATGAGCACCTCTATTGCCTTCAATGCCACCGCATGGAAGAGGTGTGCGACGAGCCGCTGATGGCCTTGCAGCGCGCGCGGCTTGCGGCGCAGGGATTGCGTCCCGCCAACATACGCAGCGCGCTCATTGGCCGATGCAGGGATTGCGCCGGCCACAAGGCGCGGCAACAGGACTGAGATCAAACGCCAAAGCGCCGGAACGCATGCCCGGCAGGGTTCAGTCGCGGCCGGTTGCCTTGCGCCCCATGACCTGGTGGATCCAGAACAACGCACAGACAACGACGCCGCCGCCCCAGTGCAGCCACTCCGTCGCGTTGCGCAAGGCTTCGCCATTGAAGTAATAGAGGCCGAAGCCGGTTGCGACCAGTAATGCCACAATGCCGCCGAACAAGCCCCCGGCAAGGCGATTGTGGCGCCGCGTCCAGCAGTACCGGATGTGCACCGACCAGATGACGCCAAGCAGGAACGTGACATAGAACGCCGCTGCCCCGTGCACTCGCATGCTCCAGGCCTGCCACGGCGCGGTGGTTTCCGGCTCGAACGCAAGAAAATGCACAAGCAACCATGCCAGGCCGGTCAGCAGCAGCAACGCAAACGCCGCGTACAAGGCCCAGCGCCGCTGGCGACTGAGGCGCAAGGTCCGGTGCAACTGGCGAGAAGAGAGATAGGGATTCGACATCGGGCCGGAGTGACTGGTAATTCCTGGACACGGAACCGCAAAAGCGCTAGCCGCCTGAATGGCCATCGCGGTAGAGCAAGGTGCGGGCGCCATATCGGGCCAGCAGCGGATGTTCTGGCGCGCGGCACGCCAATACTACCTTGGTCAGGGCATCGGCAAACAGGCACGATGGCGCCAGCACGCTCGCGCCTGCGCCAGCGGCTAGCGCGTTTGGCAGGTGCGGGCTGTCGATGCGCGCAGGCGAGCCGGGTTCCGGCCACAGGCCGCCAACGCTGGAACTCGCAAGCGCCGCGTTGTCGAGCCGCCAGACCATCGCCGTGCAGGCTGGCGCACCCGGCTCGCGCAGCGCAACCGTAGCCGGGGCGGTGCCGGCATGGCGCATGTCGCCGCCCGCGTTGACCAGCGCGTAGTCGAGATCGAAACCGCCCAGGGCCTCGACCGCGCAGTCTACCGCGTAGCCCTTGGCAATGCCGCCCAGGTCGAGTTGCAGTGGCCTGTGCTTGCGCACCTTTGTGCCCTCGATGACCCACGCCCGGCCCCCCGCGGCGCGCGGCCTTGGCGTGCCGCGCTCGCAGTCGAACGCGCCGTCGCTCTCGGCCTGCAGCCGGGCCGCGACGGTGAGCACGGCCAGCGTGCGCGCATCCATCTCCACCGGCTGGTCCACCCCGGCCGCATTGAAGCGGCCGATGTCGCTAAAGCGGTCGTGGCAACTCATCAGCCGCTGGACCTGCGCGATCCGGGCAAACGCGGCGCGCACCGCCTGCGCGGCGTCGGCGCCGCGCGCCTGGATATCCACCAGCGTACCAAGCAGCGGGCGGGCGCGGCGGCATGCGCAGGCGGCAGCGTGGCTCACGATGGCGTCACTCCTTCAGCCCTTCACCAGCGCCATTTGCGCCATCACCACGATGCGCCGGATCCCGTCCGTGATATGCGTGCACGACAGCGTGGCGCCACTGATGTTGTCGATGTCGTCCCCGATGCGCAGCGGTGCCTGCGCGGACTTGCCGGTGAACTGGCTGCGCCAGGGCTTGTTGCGCACCTCGTAGCCGTGGCTCTCGCGATAGGCCAGGATCTCCACGTCGCGGATCTCGCCCGCCGGGCTCAGGGCAATGGCATAGTTGATCAGCTCGAACTTGCCGATCACGGCGTCGGCCACGACAAAGCCGAGCACATGGGTGCCCTGCCTGGCCTGCCAGATCCGCCATGCGCTCATGCGTGCCGGCCCGCCGGCACGCTCCGCCAGTTGCCGGAGCTGGTCCGGATTGAGCGCGACCACCATCGGCACGAACTCGGTGGCATCGGCGAACATGAGTTTCTGGCTATCGGCCACACTCATGTATTCCGCCGCGTGCACGTGGGTGACGACCAACCCGGCGCACGCGGTGGCCGCGGCGCAGACCAGGGCGGTAGGTACAGACCGGTAACGCATCGCATCCTCCTTGTTAGCGGCGGGTGCCGCGAGCAGGCGTTTAGAAATACACGCCCAGGCCAAGATCGACCCGCGTGAAATCGCGATTGATGCGGAAGCGCTGATAGTCGATCTTGAACACGACGTTCGGGTTCAGGTAAAAATTCAGGCCCGCCGTCCACACGATATCGTAGGGCTTGGGGAAGACTGCGCCCGTTGCCGTGACCGGCTGGCTCGGCGTGGCCGAGAAGCCCGGGGCAATGCCTTCGTACCTGGCGCCCATGTTGTAGCGCTCGAAACGCACGAACGGCACCGCACGATAGTTGCCGTGCTGCCACACGTTGTAGGCGGCCTGCAGGTACCACCCATAGAAGGAGGCAGGCATCGGGTTGGCCGTACCCGGGAACTGCGCGTTGACCTGGGCGGTATTGCTGATGCTGCCCTGCGCATAGAGGGCTGACAGGTCCCACTTGCCCGGGTTCCAGCGTGCGTGGGTCTCCCACAAGGTAGAGCGTTGACTGCCCGCGCCCGCCGCCGGGTTGGCATTGCCGGTAAATACCGAGCCGCCCAGCAACAGCGAGGACACGCCACGATAGTTCAGCGAGATGTATTGCGCAGCATTCTTTGCATTTGCCAGGGACATTTCCTGGTGGGTCGCCTGCATCGGCGCCACGCCGTTGATCTGCAGGTCAAGCGCCGAACTGTAGAGCGGCGTCTCCGGCGTGAAATTCCACTTGGATAGGTCCAGGCCGGTGGTCAGCCCGACATTCCAGTCGAGGCCGAAATCCGTATTGCCATGCAGGGCAAAGCCGCCCTCGCGCCAGGTGCTCGGGATGATCAGGGTCTCGATGAAGTTACGGTAGACGCCATAGTACGCAGTGGGCTCGTGGTGCTCGTTGATCAGGCCCACCGGCATCAGGAACACCCCGGCCGTCATGCCCACCTTGTTGGTGAACATGTGATCGATGTAGAACTGCTCGACCTCGAACTCGCCCCGGTCCGAGGAGGACGCGATGGCATGCTCGACCTCGAACTCGGAGGCGAACCGGGTCTTCTCGTCGAAGCGGTAACCGAAGCCGAACACTGCCCGCCCGATATCCGCGCGCGTGTCGTTGGTATTGCGGCTGGGCCGCGCGTAGTTGATCTCGCCGTAGCCGAACACGCTCAGGTTATCCAGCGGCGATGGCTTGGCGGCTACCTGCTGCAGGGTCTCCTGCGAGGCCTGCAACTGCGCCACCTGCGCGGTCTGGTCCGCCTGCTGCCTGGCCTGGGACTGTTGCTGCGTGGCCATGGTGGCGTTCTGGTCCTTCACGACCTTGAGCTCGGCCTTGAGGGCTTCGAGCTGGCTGGCCATGTCGTCGATCTTGCGCTCAAGCTGCTGCACCACGGCAGGGCTCACTGTCGCCGGCGCACCAAACGCAGGTGCCCCGACCGCGGCCAGCACGGCCGCGGCAATTGTGCTTCTCTTCATCTCACTCCCCCCTTTTCCTGATTATTTGCTTTGCGTGGTAGCTACAACGGGCCCGGCACGGGTGGCGGCAACGCTGGCGGCGGTCGACTGGCACTGCGCCGGAACTGGATAGGCCGACGGATTGGCGGGATCGAAGCCATCTGTCAGGGTGCACAGGAATCGCACCAGGTCGGCGATCTCGCTATTGGTCAGGTTCGGGGCCAGCGACGGGATGTAGGGCACCTCGGCCACGTTGACATTGGCGCCGTAGGCCGTTGGCAGGTCGTTGTAGGGAATATCGGGGGTGCCGTCGGCTTTGACGTACCAACGGGCGGGATCGGTATCGCGCGTGATGTACCACGTCACCGCCTCTTCCAGCGTGTTGAACACGCCGTTGTGGAAGTACGGCCCGGTCAGCGCGATATTGCGCAGGGTCGGTACCTTGAACGCACCGCACACGCTGGTGCGGCTGGAGAACGCGGTGCGCAGCGGGCCGCACAGCCCCAGGTCGAAGTAGTCGTGATTGGGCGCGCCCAGTGCCGTGCCGTTCTTGGGTACGTAGTCGAGGGTGTTGCCATCGATATTCGCGGCAATCTTCCAGTTGCGCGGGATGCCGACATTGTCATAGCTGAAGTCGGTAAACAGCGCTGGCGTGGTGGCCGTCGGCGTGGACACGTGACAAGCCGTGCAGTTGCCTTTGGCCGGGTTGTTGAACAGCGCCAGGCCATTGAGTTCCTGCGGGGCCAATGCCACGCTGCCCTTCAGGTAGGCGTCGTACTTGCTCGAGAAGGGATGGAAGGACGGGTCTTCCTTCTGGTATTGGGCAAGCGCCTGCCCGATATTGTGCAGCGTGGCTGTCGCATCCTTGACGGAATCCTGGCCGAAGACGGCCTTGAAGTCCGCCAGGTAAGGCCGCGTCAGCAGCTTCGCCAGCACCTCGTCGGCGGATGCATTGGCCATTTCGAATGGCGTCACGAACGGCTGCTCGCCCTGGTCGGCAAGCGACGCCGACCGCCCATCCCGGAAGAACCCGCCGACGGCCTTGCCGCCTGCCGGGAAACTGAATGCCGGCGTGAATTGCGTATAGACAAGCGACGGCGCATTGCGCAGGCCTGGCAGATCCATATTGGGCCCGCCCAGCGGCACGGCCAGCCCGTCATCCGCGGCATAAGCCCGGCTCTGCACATGGCAGGTGGCGCAGGATTGCTTGCCGGAGGCAGACAGTGCCGTATCGGAGAAGATCTTCTCGCCGACCTGCGCCATGGCCGACAGCGAGTTGGCGGCCGGCGTGGCGCTGGACGATGTCGAGCTGCTGTCGCTGCCGCCACCGCAACCCGCCAGCAGCGCAACCGCCAGCGCCGCGCCAGCCCAGGCGCGCACGGCTCCCTCCCCGCAGTGCCGCTCCCCGCGACCTGTTCTTGTTGTCATGTCCCTGTGGCTCTTTAAGCGCGATGCTTGCGCGATCGACGGGTCGCATCCGCCGCGAATCACGAATACGAACGATTTGTGTTATCGATTATATGGAAAGGAAAGCAAGCAGAGCTAGTAGCCTTTCGGGCTTCGTTGCGGCCCAAGCGAAAGTGTTGCACCGGCACAGCAGATGATGGAAAAAGCGGCCATTTTGATGTAGGCATGGCCGAATTTAGGGGCACTTGCAAACAACTCAAATGCATCTCGAATGTCTGCTGATGACAACAAGACAAAGGAAAGTCACGGTAGATGCACATCGATCACACGCGCCAGATGAGGGAGGTGCTGGCTTCGGCCCCGACCGCCCAGCCTCATTGATGGGCACCAACCACAATGAAAATCAAAGTAATACGCATTTGCAATATAGCCCGGCAATTTAATTAATATCTTGTCTTCCAAAATAATGAAATTATTATATTGATTGAATTCGCCAGTTTTAAATCAGCTAATTGGGAATCAATATCATGAAAGGCGACAAGAAGGTTCTTCAGCTTCTCAATGGCCAGCTGAAGCATGAATTAACTGCAATCAACCAGTACTTTTTGCACGCACGCATGTACAAGCACTGGGGCTTGAGCGCGCTCGGCAAGCACGAGTATGAAGAGTCGATTGAAGAAATGAAGCATGCAGACAAGCTCATTGAACGCATCCTCATGCTCGATGGGCTCCCAAACCTCCAGGACCTCGACAAACTGCTGCTTGGAGAAAACACCGAAGAGATGCTGGGTTGCGACCTGAAGCTTGAACTTGTTTCACAAGCCAGTTGCAAAGAAGCCATCAAGCACTTTGAGTCCGTCAGCGATTACGTGTCGCGGGAAATCATCGTCGGGATTCTGGATGACACGGAAGAGCACATCGACTGGCTCCAGACGCAGTTGGAGCTTGTCGCGAAAGTTGGCCTGCAAAACTACCTGCAGTCCGCCATGGGCGCTCCCGACTGATACCGGTTCGCCCGGTTTGGCCGGGCGCCGCCCGGCGCCCGGCCACCCTGATGCGCCC